>JAYTQP010000058.1:0-2953 GCA_043746675.1 Rhodospirillales bacterium
GATCTGGCCGCGATCCGCGACCGCGATCCGGCCTGCCCCGATCTGCTGACTCCGTTCCTCTATTTTAAGGGCTTTCACGCCATCCAGACCCATCGGGTGGCGCATTGGCTCTGGAATGATGGCCGCCAGCACCTTGCCCGCTTGCTGCAAAGCCGCAGTTCCGAGGTTTTCGGCACCGACTTCCACCCCGCCGCGCAGCTTGGTCACCGCATCATGATCGACCATGCGACCGCGCTGGTAATAGGCGAAACCGCCGTGGTTGAGGACGACGTTTCGATGCTGCACGAAGTTACTTTGGGCGGCACCGGCAAGGCAGGCGGCGATCGGCATCCGAAAATCCGTCGCGGTGTGCTGATCGGCGCCGGTGCCAAAATCCTCGGCAATATCGAAGTTGGCGAAGGTGCCAAAGTCGGTGCCGGCAGCGTCGTGCTGTCGTCGGTCGCACCTTATACCACCGTTGTTGGCGTGCCGGCCCGCCCGGTCGGCCCACGCAACACCTGCATGCCGGCGCTGACCATGGACCAGACGGTACCCGATCACAATTAGGCGGGACTGGCCCGAAGCTCTGCCATGCCGCGCCGGGAGGTTCCGTCCGGCGCGAAATTGCTTGGATCGAGCCAGGCCGCCATCGCATCGCGGCGCAGGTTCCATTCGTCGTCGGTGATGCTGTACCAATCGGTATCGCGCTGCCGGCCTTTGGTAATAAGATGCTTGCGGTGCTGGCCCTCATAGACAAAGCCGAGCCGGTCGGCGGCGCGCTTGCTGGGGGCGTTCAGGGCATTGCATTTCCACACCAGGCGGCGATAGCCGAGGTCGTCGGCGGCATATTTTAGCAGCAGATACATCGCTTCGGTTGCTGCCCGGGTGCGCTGCATTTTCGGCCCGAACCAGATATTGCCAAGTTCGATCGCCGCGTTTTTCGGCTGGATGTCCATCAGGGTCAGCCAGCCGGTCACCTCGCCGGTCGCGATCGGGCGCACCGCCCAGGCGATCGGATCGTGGGTGGTGGAAAAATCGGCGATGAAACGGTCGAGCGCCTCGGCGGAGGCAAACGGTCCGTAGCCGAGATAGGTCCAGCTTGTATCGCCGCCCTGCACCGCGCGCCACAAATCCGTGGAATGGCGCCGGTGCAGCGGTTCAAGCTCGACGTAGCGTCCGCTGAGCTTTATCCGCGCCGGCAGCGGGCGTGGGGTGGTATCGACCTCAGGGCCAATCGGCAGCGGATCGGGCATCGTGCAATCTCCAGGTTATCCACCGCACTTGGCCTGTTCTAGCCGCTGCAACAATGGACAATTCAGGCTCCCTGATACGATCCAATCCGAGCTAAATTCATCCGGCGACACCCAGGCTTATTTTCGCCTGCGTTACGAGCGCCTCGGTGTCAGCAAATGCGTAGCCACGCTCGAGGAGCTTGCGCGTATAGTATTTGTTATAAAGGAAGGCCCACACGAACATCGCAACTGCCGACCCGATCCCGAAGGTGGGGATAGCCAGTATGGCGATGACGACGAACGCACCGATGAAGGTCAGGAAGTCGCCACGAAAGAGTGCCGGGAAAAAGCCAAAAAACAGCGTCGTCCAAGAAAAACCGAAATATCCGATTTTCACGAGTCCGCTGTCGCGATGTTTCAGCATGATCTTGGTCGCCATCTCGCCCTCCTCGTGACCGAAACGGTCGTGACGGGCAGGCTGCGGGATCGCTCGCGCGCCTGTCAACAATAACTTGTCACGTAATGATTTATGCCGCCGCGATGGCCGGCCGGACTTCCAGTTTTCGCAATGCCCGATCGATCCATTGCGCGGTCAGCTTTTCCTGCACGGCGTTCTGCCGCAGCCGTTCGTTCAGCGCAGTGAAATCAACCCGATCCAGCGCCTGATCCTGATTGAAACAGGAAAATACCACGCTGCGCTCGCCGCTTACCGGATCGGTCTGCGGTTGCAGGCACTGCGCACAGACCTCCTTCATCATACATTGCATGGGCGAATTGATCGAGCCGATCGCCGAATGCCCGGGCTTCAGATAGGGCGCCAGCACCCCATGCCGCGCCATCCCGACGGCCGACATCATCCGATCCGAACCGATCACGATCATGTGTTCAGCCTCGGCCAATGCCACCGCCTGCGCGCCGAGCGTGCCAGCCCCGTATGCCGCCATCGCCTGCACGATGTTGCCGACAAAGCTGCGATCCTGTGGGCGGGTTGCGGCAAAGCCCGGCGCCTCGTCGCAGCACCACACGATCACATCCGCCGCCCGTTCGATCTCCGCCACCTTGTAGCGGTCGCGCAGCGCCTTGTAGCCGGCGAAATACACCACCTTGCTTCCCGCTGCCCGCGTCGCCGCGCCGATGCTGAACAGCACCGCATTGCCCAACCCGCCGCCGACCAGTGCGACAATGGTGTTGGCATGAATTTCGGTCGGTGCGCCGGTTGGCCCCATTAGCACCACCGGCTGGCCGAGCGGCAGATGCGCGCATAAATCCGAACTGCCGCCCATTTCCAACGCGATCACCGACACCAGCCCCGCCGCTGGATCGGTCCAGGCGCCGGTCATCGCCAGGCCTTCCATCGCCAGCACGGTGCTGCCATTCGGCTCCACGAGCTTGGCCGCCAGCATTTCGTAGTTCTGCAAGCGGTAGAACTGGCCCGGCTTAAACGCCCGCGCCGCTGCCGGCGCCCGCAGCACCACTTCAACTATCGTCGGCGTCAGTCGATGCACCGCATGCACCCGGGCCTGCAATTCATCCTGGCAGCGTGCGATCAGATCGGGTCCGGAAACTGCTGATGCCGGACGCGCTGCCAGTGCCCGGCTGAGCGTCGGGTAGCCCTGCTTGGCCGAACCCATCGCTTTCACGACATTGCCGAAGAAGCTCGGATGCAAATCGCCGAAAAAGCTCACCAGATTGCCGGCGTCGGTGCGATGCATCAACACCTCGATCCGGTCAGGCTTGCTGGC
>JAYTQP010000059.1:0-6225 GCA_043746675.1 Rhodospirillales bacterium
ACCCCGGTCACCCGGTCGGTGCCGGTTACTTCCTCGGTCTGCCCGTCGGTGAAGAAGCTGATGCCGCGATCGTCGAGGTCACGCTGCAATAGCTTGGCCGCCGCGGCATCCAACTGGCGCTCCATCAGGGTTGGCATCAGATGCACGACGGCCACTTCCATGCCGCGCCGCTTCAGCCCCCAGGCGGCTTCGAGCCCGAGCAGCCCGCCACCGATCACCACCGCGCGGCGGTAGGTGCCGGCGGCTGCAATCATCGTGTCCACATCGCGGATGTCGCGGAAGGTGCAGACGCCGGGCAGGTTCAGGCCGGGGATCGGCGGCACCACCGGCTTCGAGCCGGTGGCCAGCAGCAGGCGGTCGTAGGGAACGGTTACGCCATTGGCGGAGGTTACGGTGCGTTCGCCCGGCGCGATGGTGACCACCGGATCGCCGGCGTGCAGTACGATCCCGTTTTCGTCGTACCAGGCGCGCGAATTGATCTCGATCTCCGGCACCGTCTTCTCGCCGGCCAGCACGGATGACAGCATGATCCGGTCGTAATTCACGTGCGGTTCGGCGCCGAAGACGGTGATGTCGAAGCGGGTCGGGTCGAGCTTCAGCAGTTCCTCGACCGTGCGCATGCCGGCCATGCCGTTGCCGACGACGACGAGGCGTTCACGCGAAGCCGGGGCAGGCGTTGGTGACGAGGCTGACATGGGGCACCATCGGATCGAGCGGCCGGCCCACCGCCATTGGTGTTCCGGGTCGGAGCGAAGCCGGGCACGCCGGCTTGAAGTGACCAGCCCGCCATCATTGCCGGGGTGCGCCGAACGCGCACGCAGTGGAGCGGTTCAGTGAACAACGAGCAAAATATGTGCCAGCCCGTCAAAGCGGCAGTCACGCGGATACACACACAGTTTCGCGGCATTACGGCTATATTTTATACAGGACGTGCCGCCGCGTTGCTCGATTTATGGTCATTTCCAGTGTCGGCCCGCGCCCGCTTCGTTCACCCGGAATGATCAGCCAGCGCGTGCGTCGTGCATCAGCGCGCGCATTTTTGCGACCACCGGGGCGAGACCGTCGAATACTGCCTTGGCGATCAGGAAATGGCCGATATTCAGTTCCACGATTTCGGCGATCGCGGCGATCGGGCCGACATTGTCGTAGGTCAGCCCGTGCCCGGCGTGGCATTCCAGGCCGAGTGCGACCGCCAGGGTGGCCGCCGTTTGCAGCCGCGCCAGTTCATCCGGCTTGCCGTTCGCGTAGGCGCCGGCGTGCAGTTCGACGATGTCGGCGCCGATTGCCGCGCTGGCGCGCAACTGCGCCGGATCGGGATCGATGAACAGCGAGACGCGAATGCCGGCAGCTTTCAGCGCGGCGACGATCGGTGCCAGCGAGTTATGCTGCCCGGCGACATCCAGCCCGCCCTCGGTGGTAACCTCGGTGCGGCGTTCGGGCACGATGCAGCAGGCGTTCGGCCGGGCGGCGAGCGCGATCGCCAGCATTTCCTCGGTCGCCGCCATTTCCAAATTCAGCGGTCTGTTAATGCCGGCTTTGACCGCGGTGACATCGGCGTCGCGAATATGCCGGCGGTCTTCGCGCAGATGGATGGTGATGCCGTCCGCCCCGGCGGCGATCGCCACCTGCGCGGCCTCCAACGGGTCCGGATAGGCTTCGCCGCGCGCATTGCGCAGGGTGGCGACGTGATCGACGTTGACGCCCAATCGCAAGCTCATCCGCGTGCCTCCCGCCGTGCGGCCAGTTCGTTGGCCAGATCGATTGCCGCGATCAGGCTGGTCGCATCCGCGACGCCCTGGCCGGCGATGTTGAAGGCGGTGCCGTGATCCGGTGAGGTGCGCAGGATCGGCAGCCCCAGCGTGATGTTGACGCCGTGCGACATATCCAGCGTTTTCAAAGGGATCAACGCCTGATCGTGATACATCCCCATTGCGACGTCGTAGCGGCTGCGCGCCGAGGGGGTGAACAGGCTGTCGGCGGCGAACGGGCCGGTCACGTCGAACCCTTCGGCGCGCAGTTGTGCCACCGCCGGCGCGATGATGGTCAGTTCCTCCTCGCCCATGGTGCCATCCTCGCCGGCATGCGGGTTCAGCCCAGCGACGGCCACGCGCGGCGCTGGCATGCCCCAATGCAGATGCAGCGCCTGCACTGTTACCCGTGTTACCGCCACGATGCGCTCGACGGTGATCATATCGAGCATCCGGCGCAGCGAGGCATGCACGGTGATCGGCACTACCTTCATATCCGGGCTGGCCAGCATCATCACCGGCAAGGCGGTTCCGGTGAGGGCGGCGAGAAACTCGGTATGGCCGGGATGCGGAAAGCCGACGCCGTAGAGCGTCGATTTATGGATCGGGTTGGTGACCACCCCGGCGGCCTCGCCGGCCATGGTCAATCGCGTCGCCCGCTCGATCGAGGCGATCACCGCGGCCGCATTGGCCGGCTCGGGCGCCCCGGGGCGCGCTGGTACGGCCAGATGCTGCGGCAGCACCGGCAGCGCATCGCGAAACACCGACGCGGCGGCGCCGATCGCGTTGACCACCCGGATCGGCACATCCAGCCCGAGCTTGGCCGCCAGTTCGGCGAGCCGCGCCGGATCGTCCAGCGCCACGAACGGCCGCCCGCCGCGCCGTGCCAGCCAGGCTTTCAGAGAAAGTTCCCCGCCGATCCCGGCCGGGTCGCCCATCGTGAGTGCGAGTGGGGTAAGTGCGAGTGGCGTTAGTGCATTCATTTTATTAAATATGCAGCGCGCGATCTGCCACCGCAAGCGCCGCCTCCTTTACCGCTTCGTTCAGGCTGGGATGGGCGTGGCAAATCCGCGCAACGTCCTCTGAACTGGCACCGAATTCCATCGCCATCGCCAGTTCGGCGATCAAGGTACCGGCATCTGGGCCGAGGATATGGGCGCCCAGGATCCGGTCCGATTTGGCATCGGCGAGGATTTTCACGAACCCGTCAGTCTGCCCCATCGCCCGCGCCCGCCCGTTGGCGGTGAACGGGAATTTGCCGATCTTATAGGCCGTGCCGGCGGCTTTCAACTGCTCCTCAGTCTGCCCGACCGACGCCACTTCCGGGGCGGTATAAATTACGCCGGGGATCACGTCGTAATTCACGTGTCCGGCCTGCCCGGCGAGCCGTTCGGCCAGGGCGACGCCTTCATCCTCGGCCTTGTGGGCCAGCATCGGCCCGGCGATCACGTCGCCAATGGCATAAATCCCCGGCACGTTGGTGGCGAAGTGGCCATCGGTTTGCACCCGGCCGCGCGCATCCAGTGCCACGCCCGCCGCATCCAGCCCCAGCCCGGCGGTGAAAGCGCGGCGGCCGATCGCCAGCAGCACGATATCGGCATCGAGCGTTGAAACCTTGCCGTCTTTCACCGCCTCCAGGGTGAGTGAGAGGCCGGTTTCGGTTTTGGTCGCGGCGACTACCTTGGTGGCGAGTTTGAACTTCATCCCCTGCCGGGTCAGCACCCGCTCGAACTGCTTGGCCACCTCGCCGTCATTGCCCGGGATCAGCCGGTCGAGGAACTCCACCACCGTCACCGCCGCCCCGAGCCGGCGCCAGACGCTGCCGAGTTCGAGCCCGATCACGCCGCCGCCGATCACCACGAGATGGCCGGGCACCTTGTCCAGTTCCAACGCTCCGGTGGAGGAGACGATGGTTTTTTCGTCCACCGCGACGCCGGCCAGCGACATGCTCTCGCTGCCGGTGGCGATCACGATGTGCTTGGCCGCATAAGCCACGCCGCCGACCTCGACCTGCCCAGGTGCCACGATCCGCCCCAAGCCTTTCAGCCAGGTGATCTTGTTTTTCTTGAACAGGAATTCGACGCCTTTGACGTTGGCGCCAACCACCTCCGCCTTGCGCGCCTGCATCCGCGCCAGATCGAGTTTTACCTCTTCGATGATAATCCCGTGATCTTTCCAGGCATGCGTGGTTTCGCGGAAATTTTCGCTCGATTGCAGCAACGCCTTGGACGGAATGCAGCCGACATTCAGGCAGGTGCCGCCCAGCGTGTCTCGCATTTCGACGCACGCTACCCGCATCCCCAGCTGCGCCGCCCGAATGGCGCAAACGTAGCCGCCGGGGCCGGCGCCGATGACGATGAGGTCGAAGCTTGCAGTGTCGGACATTCGGCGCGATCCGTTCGTAAATGATGTCGCCTTCTGCCACGAAATCGCCGCGAGAGGAACCGGATCAGGCGCGCCGCGCTGGCGGCCAGGGCGGAAGTTTCAGTATGGGCCGAGGTTGGCGCCATGATTGCGGTGCCGGCAAATCCTGCCATGCTACTTCGTGCAAGCAAAGGGCACGACGATGGACGATGTGGCACATGATACCAAAGCGCAACTGGTCGGGCTGGCCAACCGCGTGCTGCCAGGTGGCGGTTTCGGCAATTTTTCCCCCGAGATCATCATTCGAGAAGGTCGCGCCGCCCATGTGTGGGACGAAGATGGCCGCGAATACATCGATTTCCTACTCGGCTCCGGCCCGATGCTGGTCGGCCACGCCCACCCCGAGGTTAGCGAGGCCATCCAGCAGCAGGTTAGCCGCGGCACGACATTCTTCGCCAATAACCGGCACGGCATCGAACTGGCGGATGCGATCGTCGCAGCCGTCGCCTGTGCCGAACAGGTGCGCTTCGTCAGCAGCGGCACCGAGGCGGACGCCTACGCCATGCGCCTGGCCCGCGCTTTCACCGGTCGGGACAAGATTCTGAAGTTCGAGGGCGGCTATCACGGCATGAGCGATTATGCGCTGATGAGCCTGGCGCCGCGCCGGTCGGGCAATTTTCCGCAAGCCATTCCGGACAGTCCCGGCATCCCGCGCGGCGTGCGGGACGACATGCTGGTTGCGCCTTTCAACGATCTTGCGGCTGTCGCCGCTTTGTTACGCGAATATCACAGCGAGATCGGCGGCATTATTGTCGAGCCGTTGCAGCGCATCATCCCGCCGGCGCCCGGCTTCCTCGCCGGGCTGCGCGTGCTCGCCACGCACTATAATATTCCGCTGATCTTCGATGAGGTAGTGACCGGCTTTCGCTTCGCCTATGGCGGCGCGCAGGAGCTTTATGGCGTAACTCCGGATATTTGCACGCTGGGCAAAGTGATCGGCGGCGGCTTCCCGCTCGCCGCGATTGCCGGCCGGGCCGATATCATGGCCCAGTTCGACCGCGCCGCGGTAGGCGAGGCGCGGTTCATGACCCAGGTCGGCACCCTGTCTGGCAATCCGGTCGCCGCCGCCGCCGGGCTGGCGACGCTGGCGATTTTGCGCCGCCCCGGTGCCTATAAGCGGCTTTTCCATATTGGTGAGACGTTAATGGAAGGCCTGGGCGCGGCGCTGCGCGGGGCCGGCTTTGCGGTGCAGATCATGGGTGCGCCGCCGATGTTCGAGGCCGTGTTCGGCGCCGATCCGATCACCGACTATCGCGGCGTGCTTGGCGGCAACAGCGCGCTGGCCGCCCGCTTCAATGCCAAACTGCGCGAAGGCGGTCTGCTGAAGGGCGATTCCAAATATTACGTCTCGCTCGCGCTGACCGATGCCGACATCACCGCAACGATTTCGCTGTGGCAGCGGGCGGCGAAGGAACTCGCCCGCGAAGCCTCGTAACGCGGTCTGTTTATCGGCTCTGACGTTCCGCCTACGCCGGACAGGCGCTAACCCACCCCCGCCATCGCCGCGATCGCCTCATCGAGCGCATGCACGATCCGGTTGCGCGCCCGGACGGCCGCCACCTTTCCGAACCGTGCATCATCCCCAGTCACACCGGCCAGCTGGCGGATCGGGTCGAGCGGCGGCCAGGCCGAAAGCGCCAGCGCCGGATCGTGGTCGAAACGATCTCCATTGGTGTAGTCGATCGGCACCAGCGCGCGGGAGACCTGCATGATCGCCCGGTTCACCGCCGCGATGTCCGTAGCGTGGCGTAACGTTGCTGCCTTGGTCTGCAAGGTTGCCGTTCGTGCCAGCAACGGCGCCAGATCGAGCGCCGCGCCGATCGCCGCCTGCACCTTCTTCAACTCCACCGAAAAATCCGCCGCCCACTGCCCATAATCCAGCGGCAATACATCATCGTTCAGCAAATGCCAGAGCGTATCGACGTAAACCTTCGCGTCGCGCACCAGATTGTCAGGATCGATCTTGTCCAACGTGTCGTCCGGCGTATGCCACCACCAGCCGAACCCGCCGCCATTGCGCTTGCCGCCGCTGCCCATCACCGATCCAGTGAGG
>JAYTQP010000060.1:0-2516 GCA_043746675.1 Rhodospirillales bacterium
GCGGCGGTTTCCAGCAGGCCGAGCGCCTGGGCGACGATCGCGCGCTGCATGGCGGCGTCGTACGGGTGCCCGGCGGGATTGCCGAGCGGAAAATCGGTGAACAGAAACCGCGGCACGCCGCAATGTTCGACGATATCGCGGGCCGAGCCGACGATGACGGTGGGAATGCCATTTGCTTCAAGATGTCTGGCGACCAAACTCACGGTTTGGTGGCAGACCGGTCATATCGGGAAAAGAATGACGCCTTCCGCCCGCTCGTCGCGCAGGCGTGCCAACACTTCCGGCGCGTCTTCCTCGATGGTTTTGCGCTGGCTGTATTCGGTGGATACCCCGTGGAAATGCGCGGTCAGGCCAGCGAACAGGCCAGTTTCCGCCAGGGCCTGGCAGGCTGCGACCGGCAGAAAGCTTTCGCGGTCCCTGGTATGGGTCGAAGCCTTGTCCCAGGCGAGGTCGTCGGTGAACAGCGCATCCGGCGGGGTGGCGGTCGGGCCGGACCAGACATGCTTGACCCCGCGCGCATCGCGATTGCTGCGATCGGTCGGGCTGGATGTGGTGATCAGCGCGATGCGCGACTGGGCCAGCGGCTTTGCCAGCGGCTTTGCCAGACGGGCGAACGGCACATCGTCGAAATTTGCCCAGACATAATCGTTCGCGTAGCCCAGCGCGCGATAATAGCGGCGCGTGCGGTCCATGTATCCGATCGCTGCCTCGCTGCTGGTCATCGCCGCTTCTCCCCGATCGCGTCAGACGAGTATGGCCCGCAGGCTGGCGGCCGTCCAGGATGGGTGCTTGCCTCGCCCCGCTGCAGGCCCGAGACTTACGCCAAACATCAATCGGGGGAGCGGTCATGGCCGACTATGAGCATCTGATTTACGCGGTCGATCGTGGCCGCGCCCGCATCACCCTCAACCGGCCGGAAAAGCGCAATGCGCTGTCCTACGGCCTGCTGACCGAGCTGGCCGACGCCTTGTGGGACGCCGATGACGACAAGCGGGTGCATAGCGTGATCCTGCGCGGCGCTGGCAAATCCTTTTGCGCCGGCTACGACATCACCCCCGGCCTGAACGCGCCGGCCACCGACACGCCGCGGCGCGGCGGCGGGATTTACCAGAAAACCACCATCGACGACGATATCTGGCGGCTCGAACGCGGCCAGCGGCTGCGCATGGTGCTGTTCGACATGCACAAGCCGGTGGTCGCCCAGGTGCAGGGCTTCTGCATCGCCGGCGGCACCGACATCGCCCTGCTCAGCGACATGGTGATCGCGGCCGACGATGCGGTGTTCGGCTTTCCGCCGGCGCGCGACCTTGGATCGCTGCCGAACCAGATGTGGCTGTATAATTGCGGCCCGCAATGGGCCAAGCGCCTGCTGATGACCGGGGACACCATCACCGGCCGCGAAGCCGCCCTGATCGGGCTGGTGCTGAAAGCGGTGCCGGCGGATTTGCTGGAAGCCGAGGTCGAGGGCCTCGCCGATCGTTTTGCGCTGATCGATCCGGACCTGCTGGCTGCCAACAAGCGCATCGTCAATCTCGGGTTGGAACTGATGGGCGCGCGCACCCTTCAGCGGCTGGCGGCAGAAAATGACGGCCGCGCCCACCTTGCCCCCGGCACCGCGCGGTTCCGCCAGGTGGCACAGGAAAAAGGCCTGCGCAGCGCGCTGCAAGAGCGCGATCGCCAGTTCGGCGATGGCCGCGCGCGGGTGGACGGGCCGGAAATCCGCGACGCCGACGGCAGGTTGGTCGGACGGTGATTATGCCAGCGCGTGGATGAGGACGGCGGCGGCCTGGGCAACATTGAGGCTCTGAACGCGCCCGCGCCCGCCGATCCGCACTTCGCGCCGGCACGCCGCCCGCACCGGGGCGGACACGCCATGCTCCTCATTGCCGAGCACCAGCGCCACCGGCCGGTCGCGCGGCAGGTCTTCCAGCTTCATCGCGTCCTGGCCGAGCGATGATGCGACGGTGCGGTAGTGCGGGTCCATCATCCCGAGCGCCCTTGGCAGATCGCGGGTGCGGTAGAGATCGAGATATTCCAACCCGCCTTCGGCGGTGCGAAATGCTGCGTCGGACGGCAATGCGTGGCCTAGCCCTTCGCCGATCAGCATCGCCTTGACCCCGAAATAGGCCGCTGAGCGGGCAATGGCGCCGAGATTATGCGGGTTGCCGATGCCGTCCAGCACCAGCAGCAGGTTCACCTTCGGCGGCGCGCGCGGGTCCAGGATGGTCGGCGCGCGCGCGGTTGCCACCACGACGATGCCGCCATGGTGCGGCGTGCCGGCGACTTTATCCAAGTCGGCCGCCTCCAGCATCCGGTAGGGCTTCTTGGCCGCCGCCAACTGGGCGCAGAACGGGCCGGCGGCAATTTTCTGCTCGGCCAGATAGAACAGCCGCTGGATCGCGTCCCGGCGGCAGGCAAAGGCCGCGGCGACGGCGTTGTAGCCGCAGAGCGTGTCGGTTTTCATCGTGCTGGCTTCCACTTGCCGGCGGGCTCTGTCAACCTGCCGCACCGATGGA
>JAYTQP010000061.1:0-3513 GCA_043746675.1 Rhodospirillales bacterium
GCCGACGGCGGCCTGATCCAGTTGACCCCGGCAAACTGCGTCTTCGGCCGCGGCAAGGTGGAGGGCCGGCCGGTGATGGTGTGCGGCGACGATTTCACCGTGCGCGGCGGCTCGGCGGACGCCACCATCGGCACCAAGGTGCTGATCGCTGAGCAGATGGCAGACGCCTATCGGCTGCCGATCATCCGCATCATCGAAGGCTCCGGCGGCGGCGGCTCGGTGAAAACCATCGAGACGCGCGGGCGCGCCAATCTGCCCGGCGGGGTTGGCAGCACCTTGGCGTATCAATATGCAATGGGCAATTTATCGGTGGTGCCGGTGGTCGGGCTGGGGCTGGGGTCGGTCGCCGGCCTGGGGGCTGCTCGGCTGGCGGCGACGCATTATTCGGTGATGACCAAAACCACCTCGGCGATGTTCGTCGCCGGGCCGCCGGTGGTGAACGCGCTCGGGCATAACCTGACCAAGCAGGAACTCGGCGGCTGGGAAATCCAGACCAAATCCGGCGCCATCGACCAGGCGGTCGATACCGAGGCGGAGGCGTTCGATTGCGCGCGGCGGTTTCTGTCCTACCTGCCCTCGTCGGTCGATGGCCTGCCGCCGGTGGAAACCCCGACCGACGATCCCTACCGCCGCGACGAAAGCCTGATGCAGACGATCCCGCGCGAACGCCGCAAGATCTACAAAATGCGCGGCATCATCGAAACCGTGATCGACAAAGACAGCTTCTTCGAGATGGGCCGGATGTTCGGCCGCTCCATCATCACTGGGCTGGCGCGGATCGATGGCGTGCCGGTCGCGCTGATGGCCAGCGATCCCTATTTCTATGCCGGCTCCTGGACCGCGGACGCTTGCCAGAAGATCATCCGCTTCATCGACCTCGCGCAGACCTTTCATCTGCCGGTGGTCTATCTGTGCGACTGCCCCGGCTTTCTGATCGGGCTGGATGCGGAAAAAGCCGCCACCATTCGCTGGGGCGTGCGGGCGATGGCGGCAATCAACCAATCCACCGTGCCGTGGTGCACCATCATCATCCGCAACGCCTTCGGCGTGGCCGGCGCGGCCAACGTGCCGTCCGGCCGGCTGGCGATGCGCTATGCCTGGCTCTCGGCGATGTGGGGATCGCTGCCGCTGGAAGGCGGGATTGAGGCAGCCTATCGTGCCGACATCGATGCCGCCGACGACAAGCCAGCCAAGCGAAAGGAAATCGAGCATCGGCTGAAATTGCTGCAATCGCCGTTCCGCACTGCCGAGGCGTTTCTGGTGGAAGAAATCATCGACCCCCGCGATACGCGCAAACTGCTGTGCGAATTCGCCCGCCTGGCCGAACCGCTGCGCAAGCCGGGCCTTTCAGTGTTTCGGACGCGGCCCTGATAAGTTGGCCCGTGATTAGTTAGTAAGTGTGTCCGTCTTGGTCAGCCGGGACGGCGCCCGGGCGGCGACGATATCGCCACGGAAGGTTTCCTTCACATACTGCCACGCGGTCCGGTTCGAATTGCCGGTGCCAGGCAGCGCCAGGATCGCGTAGAGGCCTAGCACGACGCTCGCGCCGATGATGGCAAAGAAAATGCCATTGCTCGCCGGTTTGTCGTAAGGGTTACGCGAGGGCCGCATGAATAAGGTGATCCAAAAAAGACATCGCTACATTACAGCAGATGCCGTACCAATTAAGTTACAAATTCGCCAGCTATTTTGACTGGCAATGGCGCGAACAAAGAACGGAAAAAAACGCCGGCGACCTTACGATCGCCGGCGGAGCCTAGCCGGCACTTCCAAAATAGATTGCTAAAATCCATCAAAAATGGCTGATCCGGAGCTTAACGACAGTTCATCTACCTAGCAGAGTCGCAAAAAAATCTCAGAGCTTAAAAGCCGGCGGCTTGGCAGCACGCGCCGGGGCGCTGATGCTGAAATCCGCCTTCACCATGTCACGCAAAGCCGTGACCAGGTTCGGTTTGCCGTTGCCATAGCCGGGCAAGGCGAGAATTGAATAAAGCGCCATGACAAGACCAACGCCGATTACCGCGAACGAGATGCCATTGCTGGCCGGCTTGGAAGCGTGGGAATAATTATACATATCGGCCTGTCTGAAAGAATCGGGCGGCTGAGGAAAGCACTGCAACCACTGTGCCAGCGCAAATCGACGGTTTCAGTCCGGTTACAGCCAGACGATCCGGCGCCTTCGCAGTTTGCAACGCACCTTGCGATGCACCAGCCCGTCCACATCGCGCCACCGCCGCCGCTTGCGATTTGCCGTTGATTTGCCCATGTTGAACAATAATTATTGCCCGCGAACGGAGCTAAACCATGGATGGCGGCGCTGAAGCCCGAAGTATCATCATTCATGCGTCGGAGGATTTCGTCGGCATGCGCGCGGCCGGGCGCCTGGCCGCCGAAACGCTCGACATGATCACCGACCATGTTCGTCCTGGCGTCACCACCGGCGCGCTGGACCGGATCTGCCATGACTTTATCCTGGCGCACAACGCGGTGCCGGCGCCGCTGAATTATCGCGGCTACCCGAAATCGGTCTGCATTTCCATCAACCACGTGGTCTGCCACGGCATCCCCGGCGATCGCCAGTTGGATGCCGGCGACATCGCCAATATCGACGTCACCGTGGTCCTGAACGGCTGGTACGGTGACAGCAGCCGGATGTATTGCGCCGGCGCCCCGTCCACCAAGGCGCGCAACCTGATCGAGGTAACCCATGAGGCCCTGCTACGCGGCATCGCCGCGGTCCGGCCCGGCGCCACCTTGGGCGATGTCGGGCACGCCATCCAGTCCTACGTCGAAAGCCACCGCTTCGGCGTGGTGCGCGATTTCTGCGGCCACGGCATCGGCCGGGTGTTCCACGCCGCGCCGAACGTGCTGCATTTCGGCCGCACCGGGCAAGGTCCGCGCTTGCAGGCCGGGATGTTCTTCACCATCGAGCCGATGGTCAATGCCGGCCGTCCCGAAGTAAAGGTGCTCGACGATGGCTGGACTGCGGTCACCCGCGACCGCAGCCTGTCGGCCCAGTTCGAACATATGATCGGGGTGACGGAAACCGGGGCGGAGATTTTTACCCTCTCCCCGGCCGGGCTGTTCAAGCCGCCCTATCCGGTCGGCTAATTTTCAGTCCCTCGGCACGGCGGAAAGCAGTTCTTTTGTGTAGCTGTGCTGTGGGGCGGCGAAAACATCCTCGGTGCGGCCCGCTTCAACCACCACGCCGCGCTGCATCACCATCACGCGCTCGCACAGATACCGCACCACCGCCAGATCGTGCGATATCAGCAACAGCGCGAAGCCATGCTCGGCGCGCAGCTTCGTCAGCAAGGCCAGCAACTGCGCCTGCACCGAAACATCGAGGCCGGACAGGATTTCGTCGGCCACAA
Source organism: Rhodospirillales bacterium (assembly GCA_043746675.1). GTDB lineage: Bacteria > Pseudomonadota > Alphaproteobacteria > Acetobacterales > Acetobacteraceae > CAITOL01. The sequence goes on from JAYTQP010000061.1 coordinate 3,375, forward strand.
GCAGCTTCGGCACCAGGCACAAAGCGCGCCCGATATTCACCCGCTGGCGCTGCCCGCCGGAAAGCTGGCTCGGGTAACGGTCGCCAAGCGCGGGCGCCATGCCGAGATCGGCCAGGATCTCGGCCGCACGGGCATCGCG
>JAYTQP010000062.1:0-16839 GCA_043746675.1 Rhodospirillales bacterium
TGCCGCAAAGCCTTCTACCCCTCGGTGCCGCCATTTCCGCTGCTGCATATCGACACCAAGTGGAAGTTCCGCGACATGATCGCCTTCCGCGACCGAACCGTGCGGGAATTCGGCCTCGATCTCCGCGTACACACCAACCCGGACGGCGTTCGCGACAACGTCAACCCGTTCGACCATGACAGCGTGTTTTATAATTCAGTGATGAAAACCGAGGCGCTGAAGCAGGCGCTCACCGCAGGCAAATACGATGCCGCCATTGGCGGCGCCCGGCGCGATGAAGAACGCTCGCGCGCCAAGGAACGGATTTTCTCGATCCGCGGTCCAGGCCAGACCTGGGACCCGAAGCGGCAGCGGCCGGAGCTTTGGAACGTCTATAACGGCCAACTGGCCGCCGGCGAAACCTTGCGGGTGTTTCCGCTGTCGAACTGGACCGAACTCGATGTCTGGACCTACATCGAAGCCGAGGGCATCGCGGTGGTGCCGCTGTATTTCGCCGCGATGCGCCCGACCGTTCAGCGCGACGGCGCGCTGATCGTGGTGGACGATGAACGGTTCCGCTTCCGGCCCGGCGAAACCCCGACCGACCGTCTCGTGCGCTTCCGCTCGCTCGGCTGCTATCCCTATAGCGCGGCGGTGACCTCCCCGGCTGCGACCATCGGCGAGATCGTCGCCGAGATGTACACCACCCGCCAATCCGAACGCGCCGGCCGGCTGATCGACCAGGACCAGGAATCGTCGATGGAAAAAAAGAAGCGGGAGGGTTATTTCTGATGCCCGCCTCCCTCCTCCGCGTACTGACCTGCGGCAGCGTCGATGACGGCAAATCCACTCTGATCGGCCGCCTGCTGTACGAATGCGGCCGCATCCCGGACGATGTGCAACTGGCGCTGGAACGCGACAGCCGACGCTACGGCACCGTGCCGGGCGGGATCGACTACGCCCTGCTGGTCGATGGGCTGGCGGCGGAGCGCGAGCAGGGCATCACCATCGATGTCGCCTACCGCTATTTCGAAACCAAAACCACCCGTTTCATCCTGGCCGACACGCCGGGGCATGAGCAATATACCCGCAATATGGTCACCGGTGCTTCCACCGCCGATGTGGCGGTGCTGCTGGTGGATGCGCGCAAGGGGTTGCTGATCCAGACCCGACGGCACGCCGCGATCGCCGCCATGCTCGGCATCCACCAGATCGTGCTGGCGGTGAACAAGATGGACCTGATCGACTTCGACCCGGCCGCGTTCGACAGCATCGTGCGGGATTTCGCCGCCTTCGCGGCCAAGCTCGGCGGGCTCGATGTGACTGCCATCCCGGTCTGCGCGGTGGCCGGCGACAATGTGCTGGCGCCGACCGATCGGATGCCCTGGTACCACGGCACCTCGCTGCTGGCGGCCTTGGAAGCGGCAACCCCCCGCGCGTCGGCCAGCACCACCGCGTTCCGCATGCCGGTGCAGTACGTCAACCGGCCGGACCTGCATTTCCGTGGCTTCGCCGGCACCGTCGCCGCCGGCCGGATCGCACCGGGCAGCCGCATCGTCAACGTGCAGTCCCGCGTCGCCGCCACCGTCACCCGGCTGGTGACGATGGGCGGAGACCTGGCGCACGCCGAAGCCGGGGACGCGGTGACCGTGGTGCTGGACCAGGAAATCGATATTTCGCGCGGCGATGTGCTGGCGATGACGCCGCTGCCGGAAACCTCCGACAGCATCGTCGCCCGGCTGGCCTGGTTCGATGAGGCACCTTTGTTCCAGGGCCGATCTTATTCGCTGCTGGTCGGTGCGCGGCTGGTGGCCGCCACGGTGTCCACCATCGCCCATGTGCTGGATGTGGATACGTTGGCGGAACTCCCGGCGCGCGAGCTTAAATTCAACGAAATCGGCCGCGTGACTTTGTCGCTGAGCCAGCCGATCGTGTTCGAAACTTACAGCAGCAACCACGCCCTCGGCGGCTTCATCCTGATCGACCGGGTCACCCGCAACACGGTTGCCGCCGGCATGATCGAGGGCGCCGACCGCATCGCCACCGATGTGCACTGGCACACCGCGGAAATCGACAAGGCGGCCCGGTCCGCGCTGAAAAGCCAGAAGCCGGCGGTGCTGTGGTTCACCGGCCTGTCCGGCGCCGGCAAATCGACCATCGCCAATCTGGTTGAAAAGCGCCTGCACGCGCTCGGGCGTCACACCATCCTGCTCGACGGCGACAATGTGCGCCATGGGCTGAACCGCGATCTCGGCTTCAGCGAGGCCGACCGGGTGGAAAACATCCGCCGCGTGGCCGAGGTGGCGCGGCTCTGCGTGGATGCCGGGTTGATCGTACTGGTGTCTTTCATTTCGCCCTACCGGTCCGAACGGAGGCTGGCGCGCGAACGGGTGGCGGACGGCGAGTTCATGGAAGTGTATGTGGACACGCCGGTTGACGAATGCCGCCGGCGCGATCCGAAAGGGCTGTACGCCAAGGCGGACGCCGGCCAGATCCGCAATTTCACCGGCGTCGATGCGCCGTACGAAGCGCCGCTGGCGGCCGAAGTGCATCTGCTGACGCTGGATGCCCCGCCGGAAGCCCTGGCCGATCAGGTGGTGATCGACCTGCGCCGTCGCGGCATGATCGAGTAGCGGCCGGGGGCGCGGGGCAATGGACGCGGAACCGGTGACGCACCATCGCGGCGAGTACCGTCCGCCAGCGTTCCTGCTGGATACCGTCGATCTGCGCTTTGATCTCGATCCGGAAGCGACCATCGTGCGCTCCCGGCTGGTGCTGCGGCGCAACCCGGCCGCCGCGGGCAACGACGCCCTGCGGCTGGACGGCGATGCACTCACCTTGCTGTCGGTCGCCATCAACGGCCGCACCCTGGCGCGCACCGACTACAGTCTGCACGGCGATGGCACGTTGGAATTGCCCGGCACGCCGGATCGCTGCGTGCTGGACATCGAGACCTATATCTCCCCGCAAGCCAACAACACGCTGAGCGGGCTTTACGTGTCCGGTGGGGCATTCTTCACCCAGTGCGAGGCGCAGGGTTTCCGGCGCATGACCTATCTGCCGGACCGGCCGGATGTGATGGCGATTTATTCCACCACCCTGGTTGCCGATCGTGCCCGCTACCCGGTGCTGCTGTCGAACGGCAATCCGGTGGCCTCAGGCGTCATCGGCGACCGGCACTGGGCGCGCTGGGTCGATCCGCATCCCAAACCATCCTATCTGTTCGCGCTGGTTGCTGGTGATCTGATTGCTGTCCGGGATCATTTCGTCACCGGCTCTGGCCGCGACGTTGCGCTGGCGATCTGGGTACGGCGCGGCGACGAAGATCGTTGCGATCACGCCATGCAGGCGCTGAAAACCTCCATGCGCTGGGACGAGCAAAGCTACGGGCTGGAATACGATCTCGACGTGTTCAACATCGCCGCGGTGTCGGATTTCAACATGGGGGCGATGGAAAATAAGGGCCTCAACATCTTCAACACCAAATACGTGCTGGCCCACACCGACACCGCAACCGACAACGAACTCGATGCGGTCGAAGCAGTGATCGCGCATGAATATTTCCACAACTGGACCGGCAACCGCATCACCTGCCGCGACTGGTTTCAGCTTTCGCTGAAAGAAGGGCTGACCGTGTTTCGCGATCAGCAATTCTCCGCCGACCAGGGCAGCGCGGCGCTGCAACGGATCAAGGAGGCGCGGCGGCTGCGCACCATGCAATACCCGGAAGATGCCGGGCCGCTGGCGCATCCGGTGCGGCCGGACAGCTACATGGCGGTGGATAATCTCTACACCACCACGGTTTACGAAAAGGGCGCCGAGATCGTGCGGATGCTGCATACCGTGCTCGGGGTGGCGGCCTTCCGGCGCGGCATGGACCTTTATATCGCTAGGCACGACAACGCGGCGGCGACGATCGAGGATTTTCTCGCAGCCATGCGCAACGCCGCCACCGAACATGCCATCGCCGTCGATATCATGGCCTTCACCGCCTGGTACAGCCAGGCCGGAACGCCGGAAATCGTTGCGTCAGAAGACTATGACCCGGCGCGGCAGTGCTACCGGCTCACCCTGCGCCAGACCACCGCGCCGCTGCCGATCCCGATGAAGCTCGCTTTGCTGGCGGCGGACGGGCGGGTGCTGGCCGAACGGCAGGTCGTGCTGCTCGACGCCAAAACCGTGCTGACCTTCGAGGATATCGCCGCGCCGCCGACGCCATCGCTGCTGCGCGGCTTTTCGGCGCCGGTGAAACTGTCCGGCCTGACCGAACGCCAGTTGCTGCTGCTGGCAAAGCACGACACCGACGGCTTCGTGCGCTGGGACGCCATCCAGCAAATCGCCAGCGCCACCATCCGCGCCCGCGTGGCCGGGCAGAATGCCGATGACTCGATGGAAGGTCTCGCCGGCGCCTATGGCGCGGCGCTGGCTTCGGTGACCGATCCGGCCCTGGTGGCGGAATTGCTAAGCCTGCCGGCCGCGACCGTGCTGGCCGACCAGATCGGCGCGGCCGACCCGGCCGCCGTGCATGCGGCGCGCGAGGCAGTGCGCCGCGACATCGGCCTGCGCCTGCGCGATGCGCTGGCGGCCATCTGCGACCGCCCGGCTGAGGCCGCCGACGCGCGGGCGCTGCGCAACGTGGCGCTGTCTTATCTGGTTGCAGCCGATCCGTCCGCATTGGCGCGAGCGGCGCAACAATTCGATCGCGGCGCCAACATGACCGACGTGCTGGCAGCGTTTGAATTGCTGGTCGAATGCGACAGCCCGCATCGCGCCGTCGCCGTTCAGCAATTCTATGCCAACTGGCGCTACGATCCGCTGGTGCTGGACAAATGGTTCAGCGTGCAGGCCGCCGCCTTGCGGGCCGACACCGGGCAGGCGGTGCGCAGGCTCTACCAGCACCCGGATTTCAGCCTGCGCAATCCCAACCGGGTGCGCGCGCTGCTCGGCACCTTCAGCGCCAATCCGGTCGCGTTCCACGATCCCGACGGCTCCGGCTACGAACTTCTGGCTGACGCCGTCATCACGGTGGACCATGACAACAGCCAGAACGCCGCAAGGCTGGTCACGCCATTGATCAACTGGCGGCGCTACGAACCCGGCCGCGCGGCCCTGATGCGGGCGGCGTTGCAGCGCATTGCCGACGTGCCCGGTCTGAGCCGCGACACGTTCGAGAAAGTGGCGAAGGGGCTGCAACTGCCCTGATCGGGCAGTCGGTTGCCAAGTGGAAGGCTCGGCGCGACACTCCCGGCCTGGGGAAACGCCGAGCAAATGCGAGATGAACGATGACCGCGCTGCCAAAATCCGTCACCATCACCGATGACACCATGCGCGAAGGCTTGCAGATCGAAAGTGCGGCCATCCCGGTCGCGGCCAAGTTGCGGCTGCTCGACGCGCTCGGCGAGACCGGCGCCAAGGTAATTTCCATCGGCTCGTTCGCGCACCCGAAATGGACGCCGCAAATGGCCTGCATCGACGAAATCGCCACGCGGTTCGTGCCCAAGCCGGGCATCTTCTACACCGCACATTTCTTCAACCAGCGCGGCTATGAACGCGCCGACCATTACTTTCCCAAACTGAACGTTCGTCGCCGCGATGCGCGTTTCAACGTGCATGTGGAACTGTGCGACGCGTTCGCCCGCCGCAATTACAATCGCACCCAGGCGCAGCAGATTGGCGCCATCGATGCCGTCGTCGCCAATGCCATCGTCGCCGGGGCGCAGGAAGCATCGGTTTCGATCGGCAATCCGTTCGGCTCCAACTTCCTCGGCCCGTTCAGCCACGAACAGCGGATGGATTTGCTGGCCTTGATGATCGGCAAATGGCAGGCCGCCGGCATTAAAGTGACCCGCGTCGCGTTCCTCGAAGCGATGGGCTGGAACCTGCCGCATCTGGTCCGCGCGACCATGACCGCGATCAAGCAACGCTGGCCCGATGTGCTCGATTTCCACCTGCATTTGCACAACCAGCGCGGCGCCAGCCTGGCCAGCTATTATGAGGCGTTGCAGCTTGGCGCCCGCGAATTCGATACCAGCATCGGCGGCATGGGCGGCTGCCCCTATTGCGGCAACGGCCGTGCGGCAGGCCACGTACCGACCGAAGATTTTGTCGATCTATGCCATGAAATGGGGATCGAGACCGGCTATAACCTGGATAAACTGATCGAGGCGGCGGTGATCGCCGAAGAAGTGGTCGGCCATCCCTTATGGGGCCATGTTTCCAAATCCGGCCCCCGCCCACGTGGCGCGGCGCTGTATCCGCGCGACATGCCGTTCGTGGAAACCCTGGCCGAAGCGGCGCATTTCCGCACCGGCGCCGGCGCCTACGCCGGCCAGATGTCCCCCTGGAAGGACGATGACGCTTTACTGCGCTTATAAGTAAAAGTTTTTTGCTTCTTTTTTCCAAAAAAGAAGCGCTTCCTTTTCCTGTCGAGCACCCAATGAAAACAGAAGCTACGCTCTACGAAGTTCACCAGGGCGGCGCCTGGATCACGTTGAACCGGCCGGAAAATCGCAACGCGCTATCGGCGGTGCTGGTGAGTGAACTCGACGCCCATATCGTCGCTGCCAACGCCGACCCAGCGGTGCGCTGCATCGTCATCACCGGCGCCGATCCGGCGTTCTGCGCCGGGGCGGATTTGAAGAATCCGCCGGGGCAGAGCAATGGCGGATTTCGCGCGGTGCCGTTTCCCGACCTGCTGCAACGCATCCTGGACAGCAACAAGCCGGTGATCGCAGCAGTCAACGGATCGGCCTTCGCCGGCGGGCTTGGGCTGGTAGGGGCGGCGGATATCGTGGTGGCGGCCGACGATGCGCTGTTCAGCTTTTCCGAAGTGCGGATCGGGGTTATTCCCGCCATCATCGCGGTGACGTGCCTGCCGAAGCTGGGGCAGCATCACGGCATGCGGCTGATTTTGACCGGGGAACGCTTTACCGGCGCGCGGGCGGTGGAGTACGGCCTCGCCCATCGCGCCGTGCCGCGGGCTGATCTCGCGGCGGCGGTGCAGGCGGAGATCGACATGATCGCGCTGGGCGGCCCGATCGCGGTGGTGCAGTGCAAGAAGCTGGTGCGCCGCGTGCCGGGCCTCGCGCCGGAAACCGCGTTCCGCGCAATGGCCGACTGGAGCAGCGAAATGTTTGGCACGCCAGAAGCCGCCGAAGGGATGGCGGCGTTTCGGGAAAAGCGCCGCCCGGCCTGGGTCGCGGGGAAAACGTCATGAACGAACTGGAAGCATTCGGCCGCGAGGTCGCGGCCTGGTTTCGTGCCAATCGGCCGCCGGAGCCGGAGTTTCTGCTACCGGAATCATTCATGGAAGTCGGCACCGACGCGCAGTTCGACTATCTGCGCGCGTGGCAGCGAAAGATTTATGAAGCCGGCTATCTCGGCATGGCCTGGCCGGCGGCCTATGGCGGCGGCGGCCGACCGCAGGCGTTTCAGGACATCGTGAACGCCGAAATGGCGCGGCAGAAAGTGCCGTTCGTTCCCAATACGATCGGCCTGAACTGGGCCGGGCCGCTAATTCTCGCGATCGGCAACGAGGCGGAGAAGCAACGCTACATCAAAAACATTCTGAGTGCGGAAGATATCTGGTGCCAAGGCTTTTCCGAACCCGACCAGGGATCGGACCTTGCCAACAGCCAGACCCGCGCCCGCCGCGATGGCGACAGCTACGTGCTGAACGGATCGAAGATATGGACCAGCCTGGGCAGCTACGCGAAATATATGATCCTGCTGGCGCGCACCGATCCGGCCAAGCCGCGCTATGACGGGCTGTCCTATTTTCTGGCGCCGATGCACACGCCGGGGATCGAAACCCAGCCGATCCGCAAGCTGACCGGCGAATACGGCTTCACCCAAACCTTCTTCCGAGACGCCCGCATTCCCGCCGATTGCCTGATGGGGCGCGAGGGTGAGGGCTGGAAGATCGCCATGATGACACTGACCTTCGAACGCGGCGCCGCCGGCGGGCAGGCCGGCGGCACCGCCCGCCTGGCGCTGGGCGTGGGCGATGTGGTGGAGTTGGCCCGGCAGTCGCGCCGCGATGGCCGACCGGCGCTGGAAGACCCGTTGATCCGCGACGCGCTGGTGCGCTTCCTGATCGACGACCAAGGCGACAAGTTATGCGCGGCGCGTGCGGCGATCCCGGCCTTGTGCAGCGAACGGCCGCAGGCCATTCCGCTGTCGGCCAAATTGCGCAACAGCGAACATCGCCGGCGGATGCTGCAATTCGCGCTCTCGCTGCAAGGGGCGAACGCGGCGCGCTGGGTGGGCGACGCCAATGCATTCGATGGCGGCAAATGGCAGCGCGCCTATTTCAATTCGTTCTCCAGCACGATCGGCGGCGGCACCAGCCAGATCCAGGCGAATATCGTCGGTGAGCGCGTGCTCGGCCTGCCGAAAGATTGATCCGATGGCAAAACTGAACACCAATATCGCCTTCAGCAACGAACAAGCCATGCTGCTGGAAACCGCAGTGGCGTTCTGCCGGGAAAAGTCGCCGATGCGCGCGGTGCGCAGCCAGATCGCAACCGAACACGGCTTCGATCGGGCGCTGTGGGACGAAATGGTGGCGCTCGGCTGGTCCGGCATTGCAATTCCGGAACGTTACGGCGGCAGCGCGCTTTCGCTGGCCGAGGCCGCCACCATCGCCGAGCCGATGGGCCGCCATTTGCTGGCGACACCGTTTGCCAGCACACAGATTTTCACCCAGGGGCTGCTGGCCGGAGGCAGTGCGGCGCAGAGCGATGCAATTCTGCCCCGCATCGCGCAGGGCGCGATCGGCACCACGGCGCTGTTCGAGGCCGAGGGCGACTGGGCGCTCGACGCGATCACCGCCGAATGCGACCGGGATTTTCAGCTTTCCGGCATGAAAACCTTGGTGTGCGATGCAGCCGTCGCCGATCTTTTTCTGGTCTCCGTGCGGCACCACGGCCTGCCTGCTTTGGTGCTGCTGGATGCCGCCGCTTTGCCGCCGCATCGACTGCGGCGGGAGAGCGTGATCGATGAAACCAGGCGCAGCTATCTGCTCGACCTCGCCGGCATCGTTGCAACGCCCGAGGCAATGATAACCGGCGCGCGTGCCACCGCGGCGTTGCGCGCCATTCGCGACGCCGCCTTGCTGCTGGCCGCGGCCGAGGCCGCCGGCGGCATTGCCGGCGTGCTCGATGTTACCGTGGACTACCTCAACACCCGAACTACCTTCGGGCGCAAAATTGGCAGCTACCAGGCGTTGAAGCACACATGTGCCGATATTCTCGTCGGGCTGGAACGGACCCGCTCGCACCTCTACCACGCGGCGTCCATGCTGGCCGGCGATGCGGACGCGGAAATTGCGCTGCGGATGGCGAAAGCCGATGCCGGCGACGTGTTCGCCTTCGCCGGCGATCGGGCAATCCAGTTTCACGGCGGCTTCGGCTTCACCTATGAATGCGACGCCCAGCTTTATCTGCGCCGGGCCTTGTGGCTGCAATATAGTTTCGGCGACGGCACGCACCACCGGCGCAAACTGGCAGACTTGTTGTTCTGAACGAGAATACTCTGTTCGCCCGATAACCCATAAATCTCCAATCCAGCCGCACCGCAGGCTGAAGGGAACGATTCATTCTTCCCAAAAAAATCGCCTCCCTACCCCGCCGCCGCCTTTCGCGCCCCATTCCGCCGCAGCAAAAACTCCCGCCCCACCTTCACCATTGGCGCGCCATCATATTCCACGATATCGGCGGTGGCGTAGGTTTCGGTCCAGCTATCCGGAATGAAACTCCCGGTCCCCACCACATCGATCGGTGCCTTTGTGTCCGCCATAACGCGGCATTTATCAACCCCGAAGCCGGACGACACCACAATGCGAACGCGGTTGAAGCCGGCTGCATCCAACGCTTCACGCATGCGCCAGATCGCCGCGCAGGAAACACCAGTGCCGATAAGGTAGCGCAATTCGGTTTCGCTACGGTAACGGCGGATGGCGCCGGGGGCGTGGCGTTCCAGCACGGCGTAGCTTTCGGCCGGGTCCAGCCCTTCGAGGAAGCGGCCGCCATGGGTATCGAGCCGGAGCTGCATGCGCCCGGCGGCGGCGAGATCGGAGAAGCGGCGGCAGACGGCGAGGCCGTCGGTCACTTCGTGGCCGAAATAATCGACCAGCACGGTCAGCACTTGTTCGGGGAAGGTTTCGTGGAACATTTCGGCGGCCCGCACGGTGCTGCCGGCATAGCCGATCAACGCATGCGGCATGGTGCCCATGCCGCTGGCACCACCGTACCAGTGGGCGGTGCCATCATTGGCGTTGCCGACGAAACCTTTGGCGCCTTCCAGCCGGGCGGCGGCGCTGCCGACGGAAGCGCCATAGGCCATCATGTCCTGCATTTCGGCGCCGGCGCAGTGCCGCGCATCCATCGCCAGGAAGGCGACGCCGGGCAGCGACAGGCACATCTGGTAGGCGTTATGCGCGGCAACGCAGGCCGGGCCGATTTTCTGCAGCATGATCGTTTCGAGATCCGACAGCAGCGAGAAGCGGCCGCTAATATAAACCAGCGGCTCGCCGGCGCCGGTCCAACTGCCCTCGGGGTGGGTAACGTCGATTTCGAAACGCGTGCCGCGGGCGGTGGCAACCTCGTTGATCCAGTCGAGCATCAGCCGCGGCGCCGACACCACCGGGCGGCGCAGGAAGACGGCGTAGGTCACCTGGCGGTCGCCGAAGCGCTGCACCACCTCGCGGGTGCGGTTGAAATAGACATCCGTGCGCGCGGCGATATCGGCGGTAAGGTCGGCGGGCGACTTGTCCATCGGCCGCTCCTACTGGGCTGCTGCGGCCTGCGGCAGAAAATCTCGGCGGCGCTTGAGCTCCTCGGACACCCGGAAGGCGAGTTCAAGCGATTGCTCGGCGTTCAGGCGCGGATCGCAGAAGGTTTCGTAGCGTTCGCCGAGATCGGCTTCGGACAGGCGGTGGGCGCCGCCGATGCATTCGGTCACCTCCCGCCCGGTCATTTCCACATGCACCCCGCCGGCCCAGGTGCCCTCGGCGCTGTGGACGTTGAAGAAGCCGGAGACCTCGCGCAGGATCGCGTCGAAATTGCGGGTTTTGATCTTGCTGGCGGTGCTGATGGTGTTGCCGTGCATGGGGTCACACAACCACACCACGGATTTGCCGGCGCGTTTCACCGCCCGCACCAGCGGAGCCAGCAAGCTTTCCACCTTGTCCGCACCCATCCGGCTGATCAAGGTCAGGCGCCCAGGTTCATTGGCCGGGTTCAGCGTCTCGATCAGGCGCAGCAGCTCGTCCACGCCGGTGGTCGGCCCAACCTTCATGCCGAGCGGGTTTTTCACCCCGCGCAGGAATTCGACATGCGCACCGTCCGGCTGGCGGGTGCGATCGCCGATCCAAAGGAAATGCGCCGAACAGGCGTACCAGTCGCCGGACGTGGAATCGACCCGGGTCAGCGCCTGCTCATAGGGCAGCAGCAGCGCCTCATGGCTGGTATAGAAATCGGTCTCGCGGATTTGCGGGGTCGATGTGCTGGTCATCCCGCAGGCGGCCATGAAAGCGAGCGTTTCGTCGATACGGGATGCTAGATCCTGGTAGCGCGCGGCCAGCGGGCTGCGGGCGGCGAATTCCAGGTTCCAGCGGTGGACTTCGTGCAAATCCGAATAGCCGCCGGTGGCGAAGGCGCGCAGCAGATTGAGCGTGCCGGCGGACTGGAAATAGCCAAATTCCATCCGCGCCGGATCGGGCAGGCGGGACGCCGCATCGAACGCCGGGGCGTTGATGATGTCGCCGCGATAGCTCGGCAAGGTCACGCCGTCGATGGTTTCATTGTCGCTGCTGCGCGGCTTGGCGAACTGGCCCGCCATGCGGCCCATTTTCACCACCGGCACGCCGGCGCCGAAGGTCAGCACCACCGCCATTTGCAGCAGCACGCGGAACGTGTCGCGGATCACATTGGCGGTGAAATCGGAAAAGCTTTCGGCGCAGTCGCCGCCTTGCAGCACGAAGGCGCGGCCATTGGCGACCTGGGCGAGCGACGCCTTCAGCCGCCGCGCCTCGCCGGCGAACACCAACGGCGGATAAAGCCGGAGCTTGGCCTCGACCTCCGACAATTTTGCCGCATCCGGATAGGTCGGCATCTGCTTGATCGGATGGCTGCGCCAGGATTCCGGCGACCAGGTGGCATTCATGAAACGTCTCTCCGCGACCATCCGGTGGGTCCGGGTGGGAACAATCCCGCCAGTTTAACCACCGAACAGGCCCGGTTGGCTACTCCGTGGCCACGGTGACCGCTGTGGTCACCTTTGAAAGCGACGCATCGGCGACCCGCGTACGGGTACGCATGGTCACGAACTCCTCCGCCGCCGTCGGGTGAATGCCAACGGTGCGGTCGAAATCCGCCTTGGTCGCGCCGGCATTGATCGCGACCGACAGGCCCTGCAGGATTTCCGGCGCGTCCTCCCCGATCATATGGGCACCGACCACGCGCTGGCTGGCCTGATCCACCACCAGTTTCATAATGGTTTTGCGCGTGCGGCCAGACAAGGTATGGCGCATCGGGGTGAAGCTGGTGACGAAAATATCCGCCGGCCCCTCGGCGGCCGCCTGCGCCTCGGTCAACCCCACCGTGCCGATCGGCGGGGAGGAGAAAACCGCCGTCGCCACCGCATCCAACCGCCATTTGCGCGGACCGGGCCCGAACAGCCGTTCCGCCAGCGAATGTCCCTCGGCAATCGCCACCGGCGTCAGGTTCAACCGATCCGTCACGTCGCCGATGGCGAAGATATTGCCCTGCGAGGTGCCCATTTCCGCGTCCACCGCAATCGCGCCGCCCTTGCGGGTCAACACGCCGGCCTCCGCCAGCCCCAGCCCATCGGTGAACGCGTGCCGTCCCATCGCGGCAAACACCAGATCGGTGCGCAAGCTGCTGCCATCGGACAGTGTCACAATCCTAGCATCGCCATCGGCCGCGACCGAAGCCACCGTCCGCTCGCAGATCACGTTGATCCCCTGCGCCTTCAACGCCGCATCCAGCCCTTCGCGAATATCCTCGTCAAAGCCGCGCAGCGGCAGCTTCTGGCGGAACACCAGATCGACCTGCGCGCCCAACCCGGCAAAAATGCCGGCAAACTCGACGGCAATATAACCGCCGCCAAGGATGGTAATCCGCTTCGGCAGCTCCGGCAGATAGAAAGCGTCGTCAGAAACAATGCAAAGCTCTGCCCCTGGAAAATCCGGCCGGCTCGGCCGCCCCCCGGTGGCGATCACGATCTTGTCCGCCGTCACGCGAATGCCGCCAACGTCGAGCGTATGCGCATCGACAAACACCGCGCGCGCATCGAAACTGGTGCAGCCGGCACCATCCATCATCCGCCGATACGCGCCATTAAGTCGGCCAATCTCCTTGTCCTTGGCGGCAATCAACGCCGGCCAGTCATGCCGCCCCAATTCCGTATCCCAGCCAAAACCCCGGCTCTCCTGAATTGCGCCCGCATACTCGCTCGCCATCACCAGCAGCTTCTTCGGCACACAGCCGATATTAACGCAGGTGCCGCCCCAGAAACGCTCCTCCGCCACCGCAACCCGCGCGCCATGGCCCGCCGCAATGCGGGCACACCGCACCCCGCCAGAACCGCCGCCGATGACGAAAAGATCGAAGTCGTATTGCATTGAAAACGTCCTAGAAAGGGAAGCACAGCGCTTCTTTTTTGAAAAAAAGAAGCAAAAAACTTCTCCTCGTTAGGTGCCTATTCCGCCAATCGCGAGATACTTCACCTCCAGATACTCCTCGATGCCTTGGTGCGACCCCTCGCGGCCCAGGCCCGATGATTTCACCCCGCCGAAGGGCGCCACCTCGGTGGAAATGATGCCCTCATTTATCCCGATCATCCCGTATTCCAGCGCCTCGGCCACGCGGAAAATCCGGCCGACGTCGCGGCTGTAGAAGTAGCTGGCCAGCCCGAATTCGGTGTCGTTGGCAAGCGCGATCGCCTCCGCTTCGGTCTTGAACCGGAACAATGGCGCCACCGGGCCAAAGGTTTCCTCGCGGAAAATCATCGCATCGTGCGGCACGTCGGCGAGCATCGTCGGCTGGAAGAAATTCCCGCCGCGCGCATGCCGGGCGCCGCCGGTGACCACCCGTGCACCACGCCGCACCGCGTCAGCGATATGTTCTTCCACCTTGGCAACGGCCGCGTCATTGATCAACGGCCCCTGGGTCACGCCTTCTTCCATACCGTCGCCCACCTGCAACGCCTCCACCGCCGCCTTCAGCCTGGCGGTGAACGCATCGTAAACGCCGTCCTGCACCAACAGCCTGTTGGCGCAAACGCACGTCTGCCCGGTATTACGATACTTGCTCGCCATCGCGCCAACCACGGCCGCATCTAGATCGGCATCGTCGAACACGATGAACGGCGCGTTGCCGCCAAGTTCCATGCTGGTTTTTTTGATCGTCGGCGCACACTGGGCCAACAGCTTGGCGCCAACCTCGGTGCTGCCGGTGAAGGTCAGTTTGCGCACCAGCTTGTTGGCGGTCAGTTCCCCGCCGACCGGGCCGGACGGGCCGGTGATCACATTGCAAACGCCCGCCGGCATGCCGGCCCGTTCCGCCAGCACGGCGATCGCCAGGGCGGAAAACGGCGTCTGGCTGGCCGGCCGGATCACCCCGCAGCAGCCGGCGGCCCAGCCCGGCCCGGTCTTGCGGGTGATCATCGCGGCCGGGAAATTCCACGGCGTGATGGCGGCGAACACGCCCAAAGGCTCTTTGGTGACCACAATCCGGCGGCCGTGCGCGTTCTGCGGAATCGTATCGCCGTAAACCCGCTTGCCCTCCTCGGCGAACCATTCGATGAAGCTGGCCGCATAGGCGATCTCGCCACGGCTTTCGGCAAGCGGCTTGCCCTGTTCGGCGGTCATGATGATGGCCAGATCGTCGGTGTTGGCGATCATCAGATCGAACAATTTGCGCAGAATGCCGGCACGCTCTTTCGCCAGCAGCGCCCGCCACGCCGGAAACGCACGGTGCGCCGCCTCGATCGCCCGCCGCGTTTCCGCCGCCCCCAGCGCCGGCACCTCGCCCACCACGTCGCCGGTCGAGGGATTGCGCACCGTCAGCATGGCGCCGTCATCGGCCTGCACCCATTTGCCGTCGATGTAATTGGCCTGCCGGAACAGGCTGGGGTCTTTCAACTTGAGCGCGCTGACTTGGTTGAGCATCGTCGGTACTCCTGCGTTTGCAGCGATATATCCCGTCAAGCCGGCCGTTCGGCGGCGTGGTATTCGCGGTTCGGCATCATTTCGGTGGCCGAGGCCATCCGGTTGGACAGGTTGAAGAAAGCCGTCGTCTCGGCCAGATCGAAAATGTCGTCGCTGCTAAGGCCAAGCCCGCGCAGCCCGTCACGATCGGCATCGTCCACCAGGTTCGGCGTCACCGTCAGCTTCCAGGCGAAGTCCAGCATCGCGCGCTGGCGCGGATCGAGCCGGGCGACGCGATAATTCAGCGCCATCATCTCGCCGAGTTCGGGATCGCCGGACAGCATCCGCACCGCCGCACCATGCGCCACCAGGCAATAATAACAACGGTTCGCCGAGGAAACCACCACCGCGACCATTTCGCGTTCCAGCTTGGAAAGGCCGGATTTGGCCAGCATGATTTCATTATACATCGCCATGAAGTTGCGCAGCCGCTGCGGCTTGAGGCTGTAGGTGGAAAACACGTTCGGCACGAAGCCGAGCTTTTCCACGCATTTCGCCCAGATCGTCTGCAAATCCGCGTCCAGGCCGGCGGGGTCGGGCACGCCGAGCAGGGAAATATGGTCGGGTTGGGGCATCGGGCGGGCCTTTCAGTGGATGGGAACAACGAGATAGTTGGGCCGGTCGACATCGACGAACATGCTATTGATCGCCACCCGGCGCCGGCGGGCAAGTCCCTCTGCTCAGCCTATCCGCATCAGCCAATTCGCATCAGTTGGGGGCCTTCATGGCGCAACCAGTCCATCCCCGCCACCCGGTGCCGGGTGAGCGCATCGACCTGGTTCCAGAAGCTGGCGCTATGGTTCATGTGGCGCAAATGCGCGACCTCATGGGCTGCCACATAATCCTGCACGAAGGCCGGCGCCATCACCAGCCGCCAACTGAACGCCAGATCGCGCTTGGCCGAACAACTGCCCCAGCGGCTCTTGGTGTCTTTCACGCTGATCCGGCGCGCCGCGATGCCGGTTTGCGCCGCTTTCGCGATTGCCAGGCCGGACAACTGCCGGCGTGCCTCCGCCCGCAGAAAATCCCCCACCCGGCGCGGCAGAAACTCCAATGCCCCGGCAACCTCGATGATGCCGTCCACCACGCGCACCCCGCGGCCGCCCGGCATGTGCACGATCCGATGTTCCACCCCATGCAGCGGCACCAGCGCGCCATCGGCGAACGGCACCGGCCGCGGCAGCGCCGCCAGCCGCCCGCGCACCCAATCGGCATGCGTCATCAGCAACTGCAAGCCACTCCGGCGCGACGCGCGCGGCGGCAGCGTGATCACCACCGCGCCGCCGCGCGCATCGATGCGCAGGCTAACCTGGCGCGCGCGGGCGCTGCGGCGCCACTGCACCTCGGTCGGGCCGCCTGCCAGGGTCACGGTTTCGGACGATGGGGCCAACATGATGCGCACTCTGGCCGAGGGGGACGAAGCCGGGCAACCTGAACCTCGAAAACCGGAAGGAACCACGATGCCCGACGCCTACGATAGCACCGCCGACACGCTACGCCATATCGCCGCCGTGCGGGACCGGCTGGACGATGTCGTGGCCGAACTGCTGCGCCGTGGCCGCGTGCACGATACATCCAAATTCACCCCGGAGGAAAAGCCCGCCTTCGACGAAGCCCTCCCCGCCATC
>JAYTQP010000063.1:0-3138 GCA_043746675.1 Rhodospirillales bacterium
GCGCAGCCGGTGCGCGCGGGCAAAGCCTGCCACCAGCAGGCCGGCGCGCGGGACAAGCTGCCAGAGTTTGAAATCCAGGAAATCGGCGTAGAGCGCGGCGTAGGGGTGGCGCGCCAGCCAGCGCGGCTTTTGCGCCGGATCGGCCAGTGCGGCGATGCCGGTCACGGTCAGCCGCGGCGTGGTTTGCGGGTTGGGGCCATCGGCCGCACCGGTCACCATCAAGGCGCAGCGCGGATCGGCACGCAAATGCCTGACATGTTCGGACAGATCGGACAGCAGCATCAGCATCGTGCCGTCCGGCCCGACCGCCGGGGTTACCAAAGCGGTGAAGGGCTGCCCGTCGGCCGTGGTCGCCAGGGTACCGACGCGGGCGGCGCGCAACAGCTTGCGCGCGGTCCAGGCCGGGGCCTCTGCCTTATTTTGTTCACTCTCCATCCTCGTCCTGCCACAATTAAGGTGTCATTGCGTTATAGACCATTCATCACGGGAAAGAGCCGGCCATGAAACAGACCATCGCCCTGGTGGACGACGATCGCAATATCCTGACCTCGGTGTCCATGACCCTGGAGCAGGAGGGTTATCTGGTCCGCACCTACACGGACGGCGAAAGCGCCTTGCAGGGCATGACCGCCCGCCCGGTCGATCTTGCCGTGCTGGACATCAAGATGCCGAGGATGGATGGCATGGAATTGCTGCAACGGCTGCGCAGCCGGTCCAGCCTGCCGGTGATTTTCCTGACCAGCAAGGACGAGGAGGTGGACGAGGTGATGGGGTTGCGCCTGGGTGCGGACGATTACATCACCAAGCCGTTCAGCCAGCGTTTGTTGCTGGAGCGCATCCGGGCGCTGCTGCGCAGGAACGAGGCCGGGCGGGCCGAGGGTTCCGGCGCCACGCCAACCGGGGTGATGACACGCGGGGAGCTGCTGCTGGACGAAAACAAGCATCAGTGCCTGTGGAAAACCCGCGACATCCAGTTGACGGTGACCGAATTCCTGCTGGTGAAGGCGCTGGCCACCCGCCCCGGCATGGTAAAATCGCGCGACCAACTGATCGACGCCGCCTATGGCGAGAACATCTACGTCGATGATCGCACCATCGACAGTCACATCAAGCGCGTCCGCAAGAAATTCCGCACCGTTGACGACGACTTCAACGCCATCGAGACGCTGTACGGCATCGGCTACAAATACAAAGAGGCCTAAAGTGTAAAAGTTTTTTGCTTCTTTTTTCCAAAAAAGAAGCGCTTTCTTTCTCTGTCCACAAGGCTATCCAGTTGCCCGACAGCGGTATACCAGCAGCCTC
This sequence comes from Rhodospirillales bacterium, assembly GCA_043746675.1. Lineage (GTDB taxonomy): Bacteria > Pseudomonadota > Alphaproteobacteria > Acetobacterales > Acetobacteraceae > CAITOL01. The sequence continues at coordinate 1,303 of JAYTQP010000063.1, forward strand.
TATGAGATTGGACCTGGCGCCCCCCCGCAAGCGCGCCTGGGTCCCTCCGCTGCTGCGCCGCATTCTGCTGGTCAACGCCATGCCGCTGGCGCTGCTGCTGGCGGCGTTGCTCTATCTGGACCAGTACCAGACCGGCCTGCTGGAAGCTGAGGTCACCACCCTGCGTGAGATCGCCCGCATCTACGCCGGCGCGCTCGGCCAATCCGCGGTGCGGGAGGAGGACGGCAAGCCGCCGATGCTGCTGCCCGACCTTGCTGCCCCGTTGCTGCGCAATCTCACCGACCCGACCCCGAACGCCCAGGCCAGGCTGTATTCGCCAGACGGCGAGGTGATCGCCGACAGCCGGGTGCGCCAGGGCGCCGGCGGCACGGTGGTTACCGAACCACTCGCCCCGGCGATCGATCGCGGCGCGTTCATGGGTGGCATCACCGCGGTTTACGATCGCGTGCTGGCTTGGTTGCCGCATGGCGACCACCCGCGCCTGATCGACAGCACCCCTGGCGCCGGCCCGGAATGGCAGCCCGATATGCGGGAGGAGTTGCGCCTGCTCGGGGCCAATAAAACCCGCCAGGTGCCGCCTTACATCCGCCGCGCGCCGGACGGTCGGCTGCTGATCAGCGTCGCCGAGCCGGTGCTGCGCAACCGCGTCACCGTCGGCATCGTGCTGCTGACGCGCGAAACCCGGGAAGTCGATAATTCCCTGCTCGCGGTACGGCTGTCGATCCTCGGCCTGTTCACGCTGGCCTTGGCGCTGACAGTGCTGCTGTCCTGGTATTTATGGAGCACGATCGCCCGGCCGATCCTGCGGCTGGTGCATACCGCCGAGCAGATGCGCGAAGGCCGCGGCCGCGCTGGCGAGGTTCCGGCAGGCCTGCTGACCCATAAGGACGAAATCGGCGACCTGGCGCACGCTTTGGCGGAATCGTCTAGCGCGCTGTGGGCGCGGATGGACGCCACCGAGCGCTTCGCCGCCGATGTCGCGCACGAAATCAAGAACCCGCTTTCCTCCATCCGCAGCGCCATCGAAACCCTGCGCCGGATCGAAGACCCGGCCAAGCAGCGCCGCCTGACCGCGATCATCGCCGAGGATGTCGGCCGGCTGGACCGGCTAATCAGCGATATTTCCGACGCCTCGCGGATCGACGCCGAACTGTCGCGCGCGGCGGTCGAAAAAATCGATGTCACGCCGATCCTGGAAACCCTGGCCGACATCAACGAAACCACCCGCCGGCCAGGCGAGGCGCATATCGAACTGGTCGGGGGCGAAGCCGGCGCGGTGGTGCAGGCGGTGGAAGGGCGGCTGGTGCAGGTGCTGCGCAACCTGATCGGCAACGCCCAGAGCTTTTCGCCGCCCGATGGCCGCATCACACTGCGCGCGATCGATGCCGGGCCGATGGTGGCGATTTCGGTGGAGGACGAAGGTCCCGGCATCCCGGACGCCAGACTGGAACATATTTTCGACCGCTTCTACTCCGAACGCCCGGACGGCGAACATTTCGGCCAGCATTCCGGATTGGGCCTGTCGATCAGCCGGCTGATCGTGGAAGCCTTGAAGGGCCGGATTTCCGCGGAAAATCGGCGCGACGCGCGCGGCAAGGTGATCGGCGCCAGGTTTCTGGTGTTGCTGCCGAAGGGTTAGGCGGCGAAGGCCGCGAGCGCCTTCGGATACAGCAGATGCTCCTGCACCAGCACCCGGGCGGCCAGCCTATCCGCATCATCGCCCGGCAGCACCGGCACAACCGCCTGCGCCAGAATCGGCCCCTCATCCATCACCTCGGTCACCACATGCACCGTGCAGCCATGCTGGGTCACCCCCGCGGCGAGCGCCCGTTCATG
>JAYTQP010000064.1:0-5278 GCA_043746675.1 Rhodospirillales bacterium
ATTTCCTTCGGTAAAGGCTTCGGCTGCGGCTTCAAAGCAGGTTCAACCGGCAGCGGCTTGTCCTCGCTCACGATCCGTATTTCCGCATCAATGGCACGATTTGCTGGCCGATCATGTCCACCGTAAGCGGCGCGCTAATGTGCCAGCGCACATAGCCATCGCCGTCCACCAAAAAAGTCTCCGGCACCGTCTCGACCCCCCAATCTATCCCGATCCGCCCCGGCTCGTCGATCGCGCTGCGGGCGTAAGGATTGCCCTCACGTTCGAGAAACTGCAACGCCGCCGCCGGCTTGTCTTTGAAGGCGATGCCCCACAGCGGGACGTCTGCTTCCTTCAATTCCAGCAACACCGGGTGCTCGACGATGCAAAGCTGCGACCAGGACGCCCAGAAATGCACCACCACCGGCTTGCCGCCATTGAAAATATCCACCGCCTGAAACCCGTCGCCGCTGATCCCCGGCAGCCGGAACCCCGGAATGCGCTTGCCGCTCAAAATGCTCGCCGTGCCCCGCATGTCCGGCCCGGCGTTGGCGAACCGCTTCCAGGCAAACCAGCCGCCCGCGCCCAGCCCGCCGGCAAGCGCCACCGGCAGCGAGAATAACAGTGCACGGCGGGTATTCATCGGCGCTCAAACTCCCCAGCGGTATCAAAAATGTGCACGCCCGACCGGCGATGCAACAACGATCCGGCCTACCGCACGCGCGCCGGCGTGGCGGAAATCGGCCGCCAGTCGCCCACCGGCTGCTTATCCGCCACCGTCGGGCTCCATTGGCCGGATTTCTTCAGCGCCGCGGCAACCTCCGGCGGCATGTATTTTTCATCATGTTTGGCCAACACCTCGCTGGCCAGAAACCCGCCATCCGCCCGCAACGCCCCCAGTGCCACCACCCCCTGACCCTCGCGGAACAGATCGGGCAGCACGCCGGCAAAATCCACCGTCACCGCAGCATGGCCGTCGGTCACCCGGAACTGTGCCACCGGCCTGCCGTCCTGGCGCACCTGGGTCAGGCTGCCCTGCTCAACCAGCCCGCCGATCCGGAACACCCGCCCCACCTTCGGCGCCTTGGTCGCCAGATCGGCCGGGGCCAGGAAAAACACCATGTTGTCGCGCAATGCGGTCAACGTGAAGGCGGTCCCCGCGCCCAGCCCTGTCAGGCACGCGATCAGCACCACCAGCCGCCGATGCTTGCGTGTCATCGGCGTCCGCGCCGGTCGAGCCCGGCCAGAAGCCGGCGGGCACGGCGCAAACGCGCCGCCGCACCAAAGCCCAGAACCCCAACCACCACGGCCGTGAAACCATAAGCGGCGATGATATAGGGCAGATGCGTCATGCCGCGGCGTCGCGCGCCTGCGCCAGCAGCAGCCCGCGAATGCGCCGTTCCATCACCGCCGCGCGCAGCCGCGCCACGATCAGGGCGGCAAACCCCAGCGTAAATCCCAGCGCGGCAAACAGCAGCGGCCACAGGATGCGGCTGTCGATGCTCGGGCTGCCGGTAAGGGTGATGCTGGCCGGCTGATGCAAGGTGTTCCACCAATCCACCGAGAACTTGATCACCGGCAGATTGACCACCCCGACCAGCGCCAGAATGGCGCCGGCCCGATAGCCGCGCTCCGGATCGTCAAACGCCCGCACCAGCGCGACGTGGCCGAGATACAGAAAAAACAGCACCAGCACGGATGTCAGCCGCGCATCCCACACCCACCAGGCGCCCCACATCGGCTTGCCCCAGATGCTGCCGGTAACCAGCGCGACGGCCGTGATCGCCGCCCCTACCGGGCTGATTTCGGCTGCCGCCAGATCGGCCAGCGGGTGCCGCCACACCAGCGACAGCGCCGAACAAATCGCCAGCGCAAGGTAGCCGGCACTGGCCAGCCAGGCCGCCGGCACATGCACATACATGATCCGCATCGCATCGTGCTGAATGCGATCCGCCGGCGCCACGAACAGCCCCCAGCCCAGCCCGAACAGGATCAGCGCCACCGCCGGCACGGTCAGATACGGCTGCACCCGCGCCGCCAACCGCAGAAAACGGCCGGGGTTGGCGAAGCGATGCAGCACGTGGCCGCGATGCGGCGTGGACAATGCGGGAGGATTCACCCGCCCCATATAGGCGCATTCCCCATTGGTTTGAAGCCGCCGCTTTGAACCCAGCCGCCGCCCGCGCTATGCACGTGCTGCGACACTGATCGAGGAGCGACGCCATGGCGCACTGGCTGGTAAAATCCGAACCTGATGCGTTCAGTTGGGCGCAGCAGGTGCTCAACCAGATCGAACCCTGGACCGGCGTGCGCAACCACATGGCGAAAAACCACCTGAAAGCCATGCGCAAAGGCGACCTCGCCTTCTTCTACCACTCCAACATTGGCAAGGAGATCGTCGGCGTGGTCCGCGTGGTGCGCGAAGCCTACCCGGACCCAACCGTGGAGGAAGGCGAAAAAGGCGACTGGGTCTGCGTGGACATGCAGGCAGTCAGCCCGATGCCTGCCACGGTCACCTTGGCGGATCTGAAAGCCGACCCGGCCTTCGCCGATCTCGCGCTGATCCGCCTGTCCCGCCTGTCCGTCCTGCCGGTGTCGCCGGACCATTGGGCCGCGATCTGCAAGCGTGGCGGCTGGAGGAAATGAGCTGGCGGCCGCTCTGCCGACTCGCCGAAATCGACGACGGCGGCGCCAAGGGCTTCAACCCGCCCGAAGGCAGCTTTATCGGCATCTTCGCCGTCCGCCAAGGCCCGGAAATCCGCGCCTACGTCAATTCCTGCCCGCATATCGGCGTGCCGCTGGATTGGCTGCCCGATCACTTCCTGTCCACCGACGGCACCCGCATCATCTGCGCCATGCACGGTGCCGAATTCACCATCGCAGACGGCAAATGCATCGCCGGCCCCTGCCTCGGCGACCATCTGCAACCCGTCCCTATCAGCATCGAAGGCGACGTGGTGCTTGTGCAGGATGGCGTGTTGCGATAGGCCAAATCCACGTGGGGGGCCGACTTCGCTCAAAAATCAGGAGACGCCAGCATGTCCGATACGCTCTTTCCGGTGCAGCCGGAGATCGCCGCCGCCGCCATCGTCAACGCCGCCACCCGCGCCAGCATGCTAGCCGAGGTCGCCGCCGACCCCGCCGGCTTCTGGACCGAACAGGCCAAGCGGGTGGCCTGGATGAAGCCGCCGAGCAAAACCCTCGAAGGCGATTTCCATGGCGATGTGAAGGTGCGCTGGTACGAAGATGGCACCCTCAACGCCTCGGTCAGTTGTCTCGATCGCCACCTCGCCACCCGCGCCGATCAGGTCGCCATCATCTGGGAAAGCGACGACCCCGCGGTGTCGGAAAAAGTCACCTATCGCGATTTGCACGAACGCGTCTGCCGCTTCGCCAACGCGCTGAAGACGCTCGGCGCCCGCAAGGGCGATCGCGTCTGCATTTATCTGCCGATGGTGGTGGAAGCCGCCGTCGCCATGCTCGCCTGCGCCCGCATCGGCGCCATCCATACCGTGGTGTTCGGCGGCTTCTCGCCCGACAGCCTGGCCAACCGCATCCAGGACGCCGGGGTGAAAATTCTGATCACCGCCGACGAAGGCCGGCGCGGCGGCCGCAAAGTGCCGCTGAAAACCAATGCCGACGCCGCGCTGGCGCACTGCCCGACGATCGAACATGTCGTCGTGGTGAACGTCACCGGCGGCGCGGTGCCGATGCAGGCCGGCCGCGACCACGACTACGCCACCTTATGCGCCGCCGCCGCGCCCGATTGCCCGCCAGCCGAAATGGCCGCCGAAGACCCGCTGTTCATCCTCTACACCTCCGGCAGCACCGGCAAGCCGAAGGGCGCCCTGCACACCACCGCCGGCTATCTGGTCTGGGCCGCCTACACCCATAAAATCGTGTTCGATTACCGCGACGGCGAGGTCTACTGGTGCACCGCCGATGTCGGCTGGGTCACCGGCCACACCTATATTGTCTACGGCCCGCTCGTCAACGGCGCCACCACCTTGATGTTCGAGGGCATTCCCACCTGGCCGAATGCCAGCCGCTTCTGGCAGGTGGTGGACAAGCATGCGGTCAACATCTTCTACACCGCGCCGACCGCCATCCGCAGCCTGATGCGCGAAGGCACCGGCCCGGTGGAGGCCACCAGCCGCAAATCGCTGCGCATCCTCGGCAGCGTGGGGGAACCGATCAACCCGGAAGCCTGGCTCTGGTACTACCGCCATGTCGGCGACAGCCGCTGCCCGATCGTGGACACCTGGTGGCAGACCGAAACCGGCGGCATCCTGATCTCGCCGCTGCCCGGCGCCATCGCCCAGAAACCCGGCTCCGCCACTTTGCCGCTGCCCGGCGTGTTCCCCTGCCTGCTCGATGCCGAGGGCAATCTGCTAAATGGCGCCACCGACGGCCTGCTTTGCCTCAGCCAGCCCTGGCCCGGCATGATGCGCACCATTTTCGGCGACCATGACCGCTTCGTGCAGACCTATTTTTCCACCTTCAAGGGCTACTACTTCACCGGCGATGGCGCCCGCCGCGACGCGGACGGTTATTACTGGATCACCGGCCGGGTGGACGACGTGATCAACGTCTCCGGCCACCGCATGGGCACCGCCGAGGTCGAAAGCGCGCTCGTCGCCCACCCACAGGTCGCCGAGGCCGCCGTCGTCGGCTTCCCGCACGACATCAAGGGGCAGGGTATCTACGCCTATGTCACGCTCAATCTCGGCGTCGAACCCAGCGACGCCTTACGGAAGGAACTGGTCGCCTGGGTGCGCAAGGAAATCGGCCCGATCGCCGCGCCGGACGCCATCCAGTGGGCCCCCGGCCTGCCGAAAACCCGCTCCGGCAAAATCATGCGCCGCATCCTGCGCAAAATCGCCGCCAACGAAATCGACGGCCTCGGCGATACCTCGACCCTCGCCGATCCAGGGGTGGTAACCGACCTGGTCGCCCATCGGGCCGGATAGCCCCGCCGCATAGGGATCAGTCGTCAGTGATCAGTGGTCAGGAGAAGCGGTCCTTCTGAAAGCCCGATAACCCGTAGGGCGGATGCAATCCGCCGGCTATGCCGGCCATCTCGAATATCTGTTGCCGCAGCCCGAGATGGCTGCGGTGATGGCAACCTGCCCGCGCGCGCGCCGCGTGCTGCGCCCGATCGCGCGCATGCTGGCGCTGCGCATGCTCGATCCGGTCAAGCCGAAGCCGGTGTTGCCGGAAAATTACCCCGTCGCACCGACCATCGCCGCCGCAGCCGCGCCGTTCGATCCACCGGAAAAAATCGCAAAAATCTGATCGC
>JAYTQP010000065.1:0-3606 GCA_043746675.1 Rhodospirillales bacterium
GTGGGTTTTCTGGCGCTGGGCTGTTTGGGCTATGCGGTCAGCGTGCAGGTGGTGGCGGCCAGCGCCGGGCTGGCGTTATCCGCCGGGCGGGCGCTTGGCTTCGTGCTGCTGTTCAATCTGGGCGCCGCGATCCTGGTGCTGCTGCCCAGTTTCGTCCGGCTGCTGGCCGAAGCCACGCCGGCGGTGCAGCCATGAGCAATGGCGGCTTGACGACGATCGGCACCGGTTTGCAGGCGGCCTGGCTGCTGGCGCGCGGCCATGCCGAAGGTGCGAGCCTGCTGGCGGCCGAACCCGCCAGCGAAAATCTGGCGCTGCGCAATAGTTTCTGGGCGGCAGCTCTGGCGGTGCCGGCGCTGCTCTGCCTCAACCTGGTCGATACCCCAACCGCCGATCATTCCGCCCATGCGCTGGCCCGGGCACTGCTGAGCGCCGCAGTCGGCTGGGCCGGCTTTGCGGTGATCAGCCATCGGTTCGCCAGCCAGATCGGCCGTGCCGCGCAATGGCCCGGCTTCATGGTGGCGTGGAACTGGTGCAACCTGCTGCAATATATGATGGGCGTGGCCGCGGTGCTGCCTGATCTGCTCGGCCTGCCGGCGGTGGTGGGCGAAACCACCTGGGTGGTCAGCCTGGGGTGGGCGATCTGGCTGGAATGGTTCGCCACCCGGGTAACGCTGGCGATCCCCGGCCCGCTGGCGGCGATGCTGGTGCTGATCGATCTGCTGTTTGGCGCCGCCGTTCAGGTGGCTATCGCCGGGATTAGTTGAACGGGCTTTGCGGGTAGTCCACGCCGATCAGGCAAAGTCCCTCCGCTGGGGCGGTTGGACCAGCGGCGCGCCGGTCGCGTGCTGCCAGCGCCGCCGCGACGGCTTCGACCGGCCAGCTTCCCTCCCCCACCAGCTTCAGGCTGCCGACCATGTTGCGGACCTGGTGGTGCAGGAAACTACGGCTCTCGGCGGCGATTTCGATCAGGTCGCCCACTTCGCGCACCTCCAGCCGCTCCAGGGTGCGGATCGGGCTTTTGGCCTGGCAGGCGGTGGCGCGGAAGGAGGTGAAATCATGATGCCCGACCAGTGCCGTCGCCGCCTGCGCCATGGCGGCGACATCGAGCGGCTTGTGGACGTGCCAGACCCGGCCGAGCCGCATCGCCGGGCGTGCCCGCCGGTTGAGGATGGAATAGCAATAGCGCCGATTGATGGCGCTGAACCGGGCGCTCCAATCGTCCGCCACCACAGCGGCGCGCAGCACCGCGACCCGGTGCGGGCGCATGTGGTAGTTCAGTGCATCGATCAGTTTATCCGCCGTGATGGCGCGATCCAGCTTGATCCCGACCACCTGGCCGGCGGCGTGCACGCCGGAATCGGTGCGTCCGGCGGTGACGCTGGCGACGGGCGCGCCGCCGACCAGATGGGATGCGGCTGCTTCCAGCACGGATTGCACCGATACGCCGGTTTTCTGCCGCTGCCAGCCGATGAAGCCGGCGCCGTCATATTCCAGTTCGAGCGCGAAATGCGGCATCAGCCCAGGCGGGTGCCGGGCGGCACCGGATGGCCGCGCAGGAATGCGTCCGCCGGCATGGCGACCCGGCCGGGCGCCTGCATGCGGGTCAGGCGCAGCGCGCCAATGCCGCAGGCGACCAGCAAGGCGTCATCCAGGGTTTCGCCCGGCGGGCCGCTGGTGGCGACGATTTGGGCGGCGTGGATTTTCAGGACTTCGCCGCCCAACGCGGAAAACGTGCCGGGCCAGGGGTTTAACGCGCGGATCTGGCGGTCCAACGCCGCCGCATCGCGGGTCCAGTCGATGCGGCCATCGTTACGGGTCAGCCGGGCCGCATAGGTCGCGCCGTCCGGCTGCGGCACCGCGACGGGTTGGGCGTCCAGCGCCTGCACGATCATTTCAGCCCCCAACGCCGCCAGGCGATCGTGCAAATCGGGCGTGGTGGTTCTGGCCGTGATCGGCACCGCGGCGCGCAGCAGCATCGGGCCGGTGTCCAGCCCGGCTTCCATCTGCATGATGGTGATCCCGCTCTCGGTGTCGCCGGCCAGCAGTGCGGCCTGGATCGGCGCGGCACCGCGCCAGCGCGGCAACAGGCTGGCGTGGATGTTGAGGCAGCCGCGCTTCGGCGCCGCCAGCATCGCCTCCGGCAGGATCAGCCCGTAGGCGGCTACCACGGCGACATCCAGACCGAGTGCCGCGAAGGCCGCGTGTTCGGCCGGATCGCGCTTCAGCCGCGCCGGCGTGCGCACCTCAATCCCCATTTTGAGCGCCGCCGCATGCACCGGGCCGGGCCGAATTGCCTGACCGCGCCCGGCCGGACGCGGCGGTTGGCAGTACACCGCGATGATCTCGTGCCCCGCCGCCGCCAAAGCGGTCAACGCCGGCACGGCGAAATCCGGGCTGCCCATGAAGGCGATGCGCAACCGGCCCGCCATGCTATTTCGCCTTCTGGCGCTGTTCCTTGGCCAGTTTTCGCAAGATCATGTTGCGCTTCAGCGCCGAAATGTGATCGACGAACAATATTCCGTTCAGATGATCGATTTCATGCTGCAAGCAGGTCGCCAGCAGCCCCTCGCCCTCGATTTCCCGCCGCACGCCACCCTCGTCCTCATAGCGCACCTTCACCTTGGCCGGGCGGGTGACATCGGCGTACAATCCCGGGATCGACAGGCAGCCTTCCTCCCGCGTTATCAGATCGTCGCTGGTGCCGATAATCTCCGGATTGATCAGCACCACCGGCGCCCGCTTGTCGTCCGCCATCAGATCGATCACCGCCAGCCGCAGCGGCACACCGACCTGCGGTGCGGCGAGGCCGATGCCCGGCGCCTGATACATCGCACTGAACATGCGCGGCACCAGCGCCTGCACAGTTTCCCGATCCGACGGCACCACTCTGCGGGCCTTCGCCTTCAAGGCGGCGTTGGGAACGATCAGGATCGGCAAGGGTGGCGCTTCGTCGCCACCGAGCTTCGTTTGGGCAACAATCGATTTCGCGGTCATAGCAGCGATGTAGCGAGGCCGGCCGGCGGGATCAATGCAGCGCCGGCATGTCCCCCTTGCATCCGGGCCTGGATTTGCCAATCTATATTCGTATCGCGTGACCTGCTCATCCCCTCCGTCCATCGCAAAGCGCGATGAACTGCGGGGATAGGCAGGTCACGGGCGGGTTGCCATTCCGGGACCCGCCAATCGCCCCGCTCGCTGGAGGAGGCCCCGAATGTCTGCCCGCCTGTTCGCGTCCCCGCTGTTTCTCGGTTTCGATCACCTTGAACAAATGATCGAACGCGCCGCCAAAACCTCGTCGGACGGCTACCCGCCCTATAATATCGAGCAAGTCAGCGCCACCGGCCTGCGTATCACGCTCGCGGTCGCCGGCTTCAGCATGGACGATCTGCAAATCACCCAGGAAGACAACCAGCTGGTGATCCGCGGCCGCCAATCCGACGATATCAATGGCCGCATCTTCCTGCATCGCGGCATCGCCGCCCGCCAGTTCCAACGCGCCTTCGTGCTCGCCGAAGGCATCGATGTCCGCGGCGCCTGGCTCGATAACGGCCTGCTGCATATCGACCTTGCCCGGCCGCAACCGGAAACCCGCGTGCGAACGATCCA
>JAYTQP010000066.1:0-4564 GCA_043746675.1 Rhodospirillales bacterium
CTCAGCTTCAGCGAGGCGATGATGGATGGCGATGTCGGCGATCTGTCCGGCGGCTGGAAAATGCGCGTGGCGCTGGCCCGCATTCTGCTGATGCGCCCGGACGTGATGCTGCTCGACGAACCCAGCAACCATCTCGACCTGGAAAGCCTGATTTGGCTGGAACAATTTCTCGCCGGCTACGATGGCGCGCTGCTGATGACCTCGCACGACCGCGAATTTATGAACCGGATCATCAACAAGGTGATCGAAATCGACGGCGGCACGCTGACTGCTTTTTCCGGCGATTACGAATTTTACGAGCAGCAGCGCCTGCTGAACGAAAAGCAGCAGCAAGCCCAGTTCGACCGCCAGAAAGCCATGCTGGCGAAAGAAATCAAATTCATCGAACGCTTCAAGGCGCGCGCCTCGCACGCCACCCAGGTGCAGAGCCGGGTGAAGAAACTGGAGAAAATCGACCGCGTCGAGCCGCCCAAGCGGCGCCAGAGCGTGTCGTTCGATTTCCCCCCTGCCCCGCGCTCGGGCGACGACGTGGTGAACCTGAAAAACGTGCATAAACGTTACGGCGAACGCATCATCTATAATGGCCTGGATTTCCTCATCCGTCGCAAGGAACGCTGCTGCGTGCTGGGCACCAACGGCGCCGGCAAATCCACCTTGCTGAAACTGGTCACCCGCACCACCGCCCCCGATAACGGCACGGTGGCGCTCGGCGGCAGCGTAAAAATGGGCTACTTCGCCCAGCACGCGATGGAATTGCTCGATGGCGACCGCAGCGTGTTCCAAACCCTCGAAGACGCTTTTCCGCAGGCCGGCCAAGGATCGCTGCGCACCCTGGCCGGCTGCTTCGGCTTTTCCGGCGACGACGTGGACAAGAAATGCCGGGTGCTGTCGGGCGGCGAAAAAGCCCGGCTGGTGATGGCGAAAATGCTCTACGACCCGCCGAATTTCCTGGTGCTGGACGAACCCACAAACCATCTCGATATAGCAACCAAAGAAATGCTGATCGCCGCACTTTCGCAATACGAAGGCACCATGTTGTTCGTCTCGCACGATCGGCATTTCCTGGCCGCTCTGTCCAACCGCGTGCTCGAACTAACCCCGGACGGCGTCCACCACTATGGCGGCGGCTACACCGAATACGTCGCCCGCACCGGCCACGAAGCTCCCGGCTTGCATAGCTGAGTGTCCGTCCGAGAAGTCTGCCAGGTCGGTCTGGCGGTGCTTTTTGCGTCTGGGAGCGTCGGACCCTTGCCATGATGTCCCAGCATCATGGCGGTGGTCCCTCCTTCCCAGCCACAAAAATCCCGCGCCAACCCTCCGCCGGCAGACTTCTCGGACGGACACTGAGCGCCGGCGCGACAGAACGCCGGATTTGAGTAATCCAGGCCGGCGGCGATATACTCCTGGCAGGAAATTGTCAGGAAACCCGCAGTGGCCGCGATCACGCTTGCGACGGCGAAATACCTTAGCCTGGAAACTTACCGCAAAACCGGGGTGGCGGTGCGCACGCCGGTGTGGTTCGCCGCCGCGGCGGACAATGCAGGCAAGTTCTACGTCTACACCACCACCGAAGCCGGCAAAACCAAGCGCATCCGGCGCAATGCAGCGGTGAAGATCGCGCCCTGCGACATGCGCGGAACGCTGACAGGCGGCTGGCTCGACGGCACGGCGGAAATCGTCGGCGAAGCGGAATTCGCCGCCGGGATGCGGCTGCTGGCCCGGAAATATTGGCCGGTGAAGCAGGCGCTCGATCTGTTTAGCAGATTATTCGGCCGCCATGTGCGGGCGATGCTGGTTATTCGCACCGGCGCACGCGCATGAACCGCTGCAAGCTCGGCGTGATCGGCGCCGGCATCATGGGCGAACGCATGCTGCGCGCCGCCCTCGACGATGGCGGCGCAAACGTGCACATCGCCGGCGTTTGGGATCCGTCGGCGGCGGCGCAGGTGCGCATCGCCGCTTTGCCCGGCATCACGCTGGCAACATCGGTGGCGGCGCTGATTGCAGCTTCGGATTGCGTCTACATCGCCTCCCCACCCGCCTCGCATCTGCCGCTCGCCGCGGCCGTCCTGGCCGCCGGGCGGGCGGTGTTATGCGAAAAGCCGCTCTCCGCCGATGTCGCCGCCGCCCGGGCCTTCGTTGCCGCCGCAGCCGGGGCGCGGGCTGCGGTGAATTTCCCGATGGCAACCTCGTTTTCCGCCGAGCGCCTGCGCGCTTGGCTGGCCGAAGGGGCGATCGGCACGCCGCAGCGGCTGGAGATCGAGGTCGCCTTCGCCACCTGGCCGCGCGGCTGGCAGCGCGATGCCGCCGGCTGGCTCGACGGCCGGGCAGAAGGCGGCTTCACCCGCGAAGTGGTCTCGCATTTCCTCTTTCTCACCCGCCGCCTGGTCGGGCCGATGACCCTCGGCGCCCATGCCGCGCACTTCCCGCTTGCCCGGCACAGCGAGCGCGGCATGCAGGCCAGCATCATCGCCGGCGGCATACCAGTAACCTTGTCCGGCGCGGTCGGCGGCACCGGCAAAGACGATCATAATCTCTGGACCCTGACCGGCGATCGCGGCGCGATCCGCATCCGCGATTGGGCGTTCGCCGAGCGATTGGTGGATGGCGGCTGGCAACCGGATGCCGACGCCATGCCGAACGAACGTGCCCGCCCGCTGGTGTTGCAGCGCCAGTTGGCCGGCGTGGCAGCCTTGGTGCGCGGCGCCGCGCATCCGCTGGCGACCTTGCAGGAAGCGTTCGAAGTGCAGTGCATTGTCGAGGGTATTCTGGCGGACTAGTGCTTCGTCTCATTCGGATAGTACCGAATGAGACGAAGCACTAGGTTGATTTTGTGGGCCGATTCACCCAACGGGCTGAAGTGCCCGTTGGGATCGGACCACCAGGAGATGCAGGATCTAGAACGGAGGCCGCCATGACCGCCCTTGCCGAACTCGCCCCCACCGGGGTGCTGCGCGCCGCGATCAACCTGAGCAATTTCCTGCTGGTCAGCGGCGGGCTGGTGGATGGCGCTCCGGTCGGCGTGTCGCCCGATCTGGCCACCGCGATCGCCACCCGGCTCGGCGTTCAGGTAATGTTGCTGCCTTATGCGTCGCCGGGACTGCTGGCCGACGATGCCGGCAAGGGCATCTGGGATATCGGGCTGATTGGCGCCGAGCCGGCCCGTGCGCGAACCATCGATTTCACCCCGGCCTATGTCGAAATCGAATCGACCTACCTGGTGCCCGCCGGCTCGCCGATCAACGCCATCGCCGAGGTCGATCGCGCCGGGGTGCGCATCGCGGTGACCGCCCGCGCCGCCTATGATCTGTGGCTTGAGCGCAACATCCGCAACGCCACCCTGCTGCGCGCCGACGGGCTCGATGGCGCCTTCGCCCTGTTTGTCACCGACAAGCTCGAAGCCTTGGCCGGCCTGCGCCCGCGGCTGCTCACCGACGTCGCCCGGCTACCCGGCGCCCGCGTGCTCGAAGGCCAGTTCGCCGCCGTGCAGCAGGCCGTCGGCACCGCCAAAGGCAACGCCGCCGCCCTGATCTTTCTGCAAGGCTTCATCGCGCAGGCCAAGGCAACCGGCCTGATCGGCACACTGATCGCCCGCCACAAGGTTGCCGGCCTGTCGGTGGCGCCTTGAGACAGCTTCGGCTAGAACGCACCGTTCCCGCCAGCCCAGGCCGGCGCCCACGTTGAAAAGGCTACCACTTTGACCCCGACCGACATTGCCCGCGTACAGGCCTATCTGCGCGCCACCCTCGCCAATGACCGCCTGCATATCGACCCGCCAACCCGCAAAGGCGCCTCGGTGGAGGTGCGCGTCGGCACCGATTTCATCGGCACCCTGCATCGCGACGATGAAGAAGGCGAAGTGTCTTTCATTCTGACGATGGCGATCCTGGAAGAAGACCTGCCGCAGGTCGCCAGCCCAACCCGGCGCTAATCTTACCCAGCGCTAATCTTACCCAGCGCTAATCTTACGGTGTCATAACGCGCGCTGATGTGTTGGGCGTTGACGGCAATGCGGAAAGCAACGGGCTCGCGCGCCGCTCGCCGCAGACCATCACCGCCAGCAGCACGGCAAAGCTCGGCGCGGCCAGCGGCAGCGGGCTCAGGTACGTCATCATCGCCACCGGCAACAGCAGCACCGCCAGCACGCTCGCCACCTCCAGGCCGGTCAGGCCGCCGGCCGCCAGCCGCGCGTGCACAAAGCAGCCGATGCCCACCACTGCCAGCGACAGGTCGTAAACAAAAGCGTGCGGGGTCACCAGAAACGTGCCGACGCACAGCGTGGCCAACGCCATCTCGCTCGCGCCACGCCGAAATACCCGCCAGGTCAGCACCACCACCGGCAGCGCCACCGTCGCCTGGGCAAGTTTGGCCACCCCGGCGCCCAGCCCAACCAGGCGCAAATTGCCTTCCACCGTCGGCATCAGATACCAGTAATCGGTCATCTCGGCATCGAAGCGGGCGGAATAGTGCGGCAGCACCGCAAGCCAGGTCGGCCAGATCGCGCTGCCGAACACCAGCGCGGACAGCGACACCAGCAGTAGCGTCGCAACGATCGCTGCCGCAA
>JAYTQP010000067.1:0-2496 GCA_043746675.1 Rhodospirillales bacterium
GCCACCAGCCCCGAGAGCGCCAGCAGCATCGCAACTGTCGCGGCCATAAACTGGCGGGCGATATAGAAAGAGAGCGTTAGCGCGAGGTTCATGGCGTGACGCGCGCCATGCGTGGCACACGGAACCGCTCGGCCAGCCAATCGGGCACCAGCAGCATCCAAAGGCACAACAAGCCCGGTAACACCGCCTGCACCCACATCAACGGCACCAGGTCATTGTCACGGGCCGCCAGATTGTCGATCGCCAACCCCAAAGCCAAAAGACCGACGACGACACCCACCGAAACCAGCGGGCGCATGAAGCCGCCATGCCGGCGGAATGTCCCGGACAGCACGGAAATCAGTGCAACCAGTGCGAAGGACAGGCTCGAGAGCGGACCGGACAAGCGCTTATGGCCTTCGGCGATCCATTTGGCGCGGTCGCGGTCCTGGGCGAAGCGTGGGAAGAGTAGCTCCGTCGTTGTAACCTCCGACATATCGGGGGGCCGCACGCCGGCGTCGGTGGCGCGTTCGCCCAAATCGATCTCGTTCTGGTCGAAGGTCAGCATGTTGAGCCGGCCGGTCTGGTGATCGATCTCCTGCCGGCTGCCGTTGAACAACACGGCCCGGGGGCCATTCGCGCCTTCGATCAGGTGGCCGCTTTCGGCCAGGATGGTGGCGTGCGCGGTTTTGTCGCGATCGTCCTCCACCAGGATGCCGCGCAATGTACCGTCCGCATCGCGGGAGCGGACATAAACCGTCAGGTTCTCGGAAATTGGCGTGAATACGCCTTCCTGTAGCAGAAAGGCCGCCATGCGGTTGCGGATGTCCCACTGCATCTGCCGGAACGACGACAGGGTGGCCGGCACTACCCAGAGATTGAGGATGTAGCCCAAAATCGTAACCATCAGTGCCAGCGCCAGACCAGGGCGCGCCATCCCGAACGGGGACACGCCGGCGGAGCGGATAACCGTCAGCTCCCGGTCGCCGTTTAGCCGCTGATAGATGAACTGGACCACCACGTAGGTGGTGATCGGCAGGATCACCGCCACGAAGCTAGGGATCAGCAGGGAAGTGAGACGCACGAACACCGTCATCGACAGGCCGCGGTTCACCACCAGCTCCACGAAGCGCAGCGATTGGGTAAGCCAGATCAGCGCGGTTAACCCACCGGTCACCGCTATCAGCGCCAGCAAAAGCTGACGAAAGATATACCGGTCGAGCCAGGTGACGAGTTTGCCGGAACGCATGGCGCGGTTTTGCGGCACGCGGGGCGCCGATGCAACCCAGGGGGCAACCCAGGGGGCAACCCGGCTCCTATGGCAAGACCTTGCCGGGGTTCATGATCCCCGCCGGATCCAGGGCTGCTTTGATCCGCTGCATGATCGCCAGTTCCGCCCCGCCGCGCCAATCCGGCATCATGTACGGCTTCAGCTTTCCGATCCCGTGTTCGGCCGAGAAGCTGCCGTCGTATTCGCGGACGACCTCGTTCACGGCCTCCATGAGCGGGTGATCCTGATCCAGGAACCAGGCGGGGTCGGCGCCCACCGGCTGTTCCAGATTGAAGTGGATGTTGCCGTCGCCCATGTGGCCGAACGGCACCGCGCGGATACCCGCCAGCAGCGCCGCGCAGGCGGCGGTGGCTTGGGCGATGAACGCCGGCACCGCGGATACCGGCACCGAAACGTCGTTCTTGACCGAGGCACCCTCGCGCTTCTGCGCTTCCGAATGTTCCTCGCGCAGGCGCCAGATCGCGGCGCGCTGGGCTTCCGATTCGGCGATCGCCGCGTCCGTTACTGCGCCGGCTTCCAGCGCCGCTTCCAGCACCTGTTCCAGCGCCGCGCGCAGCCCGGCGCCGGGGCGCGGGGTGGCAAGCTCGACCAGCGCGTAGTGCGCGGCCGGCGCATCCAGCGGCAGCACCGCGCCGTGGATGTGGCGCAGCACGAAGTCCATGCCCAGGCCCGACATGTATTCGAACGCCTGCACCGCGCCGGGATCGTGCGCCTGGAACCGGCCGAACAGATCGAGCGCCGCTGCGGGGGTGGCAACCGCGCACAGCGCCACCGCCGTCACGCGCGGGCGCGGGGCGAGTTTCAGCACCGCGGCGGTGATCACGCCGAGCGTGCCCTCCGCCCCCACGAACAACTGGCGCAGCGCGTAGCCGGTATTGTCCTTGCGCAGCCGGCGCAGCCCGTTCCACACCTGCCCGTCCGCCAGCACCACTTCCAGCCCCAGCACCAGGTCACGCGCATTGCCGTAGCGTACGGTATTGTTGCCCCCGGCATTGGTTGCCAGCACGCCGCCGATCTGCGCCGAGCCTTCCGAGGAGATCGACAACGGAAGCAGGCAACCGGCCTCGGCCGCCGCGAGCTGCGCGGCTTTCAGCGTAACCCCGGCTTCCAGCGTCATGGTCAGATCGACCGGATCGATCGCCCGGACGCGGTTGAGCCGCGCCAGGCTGAGCACGATCTGGCTGCCGTCGGCGTCCGGCGTGGCGCCGCCGACCATCGAGGTGTTC
>JAYTQP010000068.1:0-7822 GCA_043746675.1 Rhodospirillales bacterium
TGCTTCGACTCATTCGGATGGTACCGAATGAGTCGAAGCACTAGGTTGATTTTGTGGGCCGATTCACCCAACGGGCTGAAGTGCCCGTTGGGATCGGACAACTAGTGGTAAGAATCTGACGGAAAGAGCCGTCAGATTCTTACCACTAGCCTTTGATTTTGTGGGCCGATTCACCCAACGGGCTGAAGTGCCCGTTGGGATCGGACCACTAGGGTGTTCCTTTGCGTGGCGCGGCTCTGCGAGATCATGCTAGAGCATCATCTGATCGCCTTGTTTTCTTGATCGGATAAAGATGCTCGCTAAAACAATGCGCTAGAGATTTTTTACGATCCGCTTCGATCGGAAAAAGCTCTAGGACGTACTGGATGGGAGTTTCACTATGCCGCACGCCTCGCAATCCAGGCGTTCGCTAACGCCACACACTGCGTTGGATGCGGACCAGGTGCGCACCGCCTATCGGCGGCAGGCGTCGGTCTACGATTTCATGTTCGGCGGCATTTCCGGCTGGGCGCGCCGGCGGGCCGCGCGCCAGGTCAACCTGCTGGCGGGCGCGCGGGTGCTGGAAGCGGGCGTCGGGACCGGGCTGGCGCTGCCGTATTACACCGCCGACAAGCGCATCACCGGCATCGATCTTTCGGTCGATATGCTCGAGCGCGCCCGCACCCGGGTCGTGGCGGAGGGGTTGGACAATATCGAGGATCTGCTGGTGCTCGATGCCGAGGATACCGGCTTCGCTGCCGGGCAGTTCGATATTGCGGTCGGCATGTTCGTGGCATCCGTGGTGCCGAACCCCAAGCGTCTACTGGCCGAATTGCGCCGGGTGGTGCGGCCGGGCGGCCATATTCTGTTCGTCAATCATTTCGCCGCGGAGGACGGCCCGCGCTGGTGGGCCGAGCGGGCGATGGCGCCGGCTTCGCGGGCGCTGGGCTGGCATCCGGATTTCGCGGTGGGCGCGCTATTCACGCCGGCCGATCGGGCGATGGTGACGTTCGCCACCATGCCGCCGTTCGGGTTGTTCACCCTGGCGAAACTGCAGAATTAGGCTGTCTCGCGGCTTGCTGGCCGGGTTCGGCGATTTTTTGCCGGCGGGCCGGCCGTCGGCAAAACATGCGTGATTTTCATGCGTTGCACTGTCGCCCCCTTGATCTTGCGGATGCAGTCTTGTAGCCCATTTCAAACAACGACCGGCTGACGGGCGCGGTTTGCAAACAA
Organism: Rhodospirillales bacterium; assembly: GCA_043746675.1. Classification (GTDB taxonomy): domain Bacteria; phylum Pseudomonadota; class Alphaproteobacteria; order Acetobacterales; family Acetobacteraceae; genus CAITOL01. The sequence goes on from JAYTQP010000068.1 coordinate 1,213, forward strand.
CCGCTCTGACGCCGCTTTCGCCCGATGATTTCCTGCCCACGATGGTGTGGGAGGCTCTTTTGCGTAGGATGGATTGGCCGATGCACCTCCTTCGGCGGCTTTCAGCCGCGAGTTCCGACAGTGCCACCAAGGCCACCATGCTTCTGGTGGCCGGTGCTGCGATGTTGTTTGCTGGCAGCGCCCAGGCCCAGGCATCTGACCCCGTCACCGCGCCGCACCCATGGCAGATCTGGGCGCAGGCCCCGGGCAGCCCGGTTGCCGAGCGCGCCGACAGCCTGCACCTGGTAGTGGTGTGGATCATCACCATCATCACGATTTTCGTCGCCGGGCTGCTCGCCTGGGTTTGCTACCGCTACAGCGCCAAGCGCAATCCGGTGCCGAGCCAGACCAGCCACAACACGCTGCTCGAAGTCGCCTGGACGCTGATCCCGGTGCTGATCCTGGTCGGCATCGCCATCCCAAGCTTCCGGCTGGTTTATTTCGAGGACCGGACGGCGGCGGCCGACATGACCATCAAGGTCACCGGGCATCAATGGTATTGGGAATATACCTACCCCGACGCCGGCGGGCTGGATTTCAGTTCCTACGTGGTGCCGTCGGACCAGTTGAAGCCGGGGCAGTTGCGGCTGCTGGAGGTGGATAACCAGGTGGTCGTTCCGGCGGGCAAGAATATCCGCATCCTGACCACCAGCGCCGATGTGATCCACAGCTTCTTTATCCCGAGCCTGGGGGTGCAGCGTTACGCCATTCCCGGCCGCATCATCGAAACCTGGTTCCGGGTCGATCATCCCGGGGTTTATTATGGCGAATGCAACCAGATCTGCGGCACCAACCACAGCGCGATGCCGATCGCCATCCATGCGGTGACCGAGGCCGAATACGCCGCCTGGCTGGTGGACGCGAAGAAGAAATTTGCGGTCAACCCAACAGCCGACACCAGCCGTTTCGCCGCGGTTCAGCCCTGATCTCGATACGCCGCGCCAGGATATGATATGATCCCGGCCAAGGAGAGTTTCCGATGAGCACCTATTCCGACGTCGCCGGCGGCCCCGATGCCCATACGCATGATAGTCATGCCGATGGTCATGGCCATCACGACCACAAGCCGAGCTTTTTCGTGCGTTGGTTCTGCAGCACCAACCACAAGGATATCGGCACGCTCTATCTGATCTTTGCCGCGATCGGCGGGCTGACCGGCGGCGTATTCTCGATGATCATGCGCGCCCAGCTCGAAGCGCCGGGTAGCCACATCGTCGCCTCCGGGCAGGCCTGGAACGCGCTGGTTACCTCGCACGGGCTGCTGATGATCTTCTTCTCGGTCATGCCGGCCCTGATCGGCGGCTTCGGCAACTGGTTCGTGCCGATCATGATCGGTGCGCCGGACATGGCCTTCCCGCGTTTGAACAATATCAGCTTCTGGCTGCTGGTGCCGGCCTATGGGCTGATCCTGGCCGGCCAGTTCGTCGGCGACGGCGCCGGGCCGGGCTGGACGCTTTATGCGCCGCTTTCCAACGCCACCTATCAGCCCGGCGTTGCCATGGATTTCGTGCTGTTCGCGCTGCATCTGGCCGGCATTTCGTCTCTTTTGGGCGCGATCAACTTCATCACGACCATCTTCAACATGCGCGCGCCCGGCATGACCCTGCACAAGATGCCGCTGTTCGTCTGGTCGATGCTGGTGACCGCGTTTCTGCTGCTGCTGGCGGTGCCGGTGTTGGCGGGCGCGATCACCATGCTGATCACCGACCGTAACTTCGGCACTTCGTTCTTCGATCCCGCCGGCGGCGGCGATCCGGTGCTGTTCCAGCATCTGTTCTGGTTCTTCGGCCACCCCGAAGTTTACATCATGATCCTGCCGGGCTTCGGCATCATCAGCCACATCATTTCCACCTTCAGCCGCAAGCCGATCTTCGGCTATCTCGGCATGGCCTACGCGATGGTTGCGATCGGCGTGGTCGGCTTCGTGGTGTGGGCGCATCACATGTTCGTCTCCGGCATGGAGGTCGATACCCGCGCTTACTTTATGTTGGCGACCCTGGTGATCGCGGTGCCGACGGGCATCAAGATCTTCTCCTGGATCGGTACGATGTGGGGCGGCTCGCTGCATTTCGAAGTGCCGATGCTGTGGGCGATCGGTTTCATCTTCCTGTTCACCGTCGGTGGTGTGACCGGCGTGGTGCTGGCCAACGCTGGCATCGATCAGACGCTGCATAACAGCTACTACGTGGTGGCCCATTTCCATTACGTGCTATCGCTCGGCGCGGTGTTCTCGATCTTCGCCGGCTTCTACTACTGGATCGGCAAGATGAGCGGGCATCAATACCCCGAGGGCCTTGCCCGAATCCATTTCTGGATGACCTTCATCGGGGTGAACGTGACCTTCTTCCCGATGCATTTCCTTGGGCTGGCCGGCATGCCGCGCCGCTATCTGGATTACCCCGACGCCTTTACCGGCTGGAACCGGGTGGCCAGCTACGGCGCCTACATATCCGGTGTGGCCTTCCTGCTGTTCTTCTACATCTGCTTCAAAACCTTCACCTCCAAGCAGAAGGTGGCGGATAATTACTGGGGCGAGGGGGCGACGACGCTGGAATGGACGCTGAGTTCGCCGCCCGCCTTCCATACCTTCGAGGAACTGCCACGGATCCGTTAGTCCAATGAACATCCTGACCGAAAGCCGCAAAAGCGTCGCCGCCGCCGGGGAAGGGGTATCCTCGGCGGCGGATTGGTTTGCGCTGCTCAAGCCGCGGGTGATGACGCTGGTGGTGTTCACCGGATGGATGGGCATGCTGGTCGCGCCCGGCCACCTCCACCCGGTGCTGGCCTTCACGGCGGTGCTGTGCATCGCGGTCGCCGCCGGTGCTGCCGGCGCGATCAACATGTGGTACGACCGCGACATCGATGCGGTTATGCGGCGGACCGAAAATCGCCCGATCCCCGCCGGCCGTATCGCGCCAGGCGAGGCGCTCGGCTTCGGCATCGCGCTGGCGATCGGCGCGGTGCTGGTGATGGGGCTGGCGACCAATATGTTCGCTGCCCTGGCGCTGGCCGGATCGATCGGGTTTTATGTTTTCGTCTATACCATGTGGCTCAAACGCCGTACGCCGCAGAACATTGTTATCGGTGGGGCGGCCGGCGCGTTTCCGCCGCTGATCGGCTGGGCGGCGGTCACCGGCGGGCTGGGTCTGATGCCGCTGCTGATGTTCGCCATCATCTTTGTCTGGACACCGCCGCATTTCTGGTCGTTGTCGCTGTTCGCCCACGCCGACTATGCCCGCGCCGGGGTGCCGATGCTGCCGGTGGTCAAGGGCGCGCGCGAAACCCGTCGCCAGATCGTGCTTTACACCCTGCTGCTGCTGCCGCTGACCTTGCTACCGTGGGCTTTGCATTTGGCCGGCGCGATTTACGGCCTGACCGCCGCCGTGCTCGGCCTTGGCTTCCTGGTGCATGTGATCCGGGTGGCGCGCGATCGCCAGGATGGCGCCGGCGACAGCCTGACCAACGACGCGCCGGCCCGCGCCGCCTTCAGGTTTTCCATTCTTTATCTGTTCCTGCTGTTCGCGGCGCTCGCCGTCGACCATTTCGCGCGCTGACATGGTTGACCGCGAAACCCATTTTACGGTCGCCGAGTCGGACCTGATCGCGCGCCGCCGGCGTGGCCGCAACTGGGCGATGCTGGCGGTGCTGCTCGGGTTGTCCGCGCTGTTCTACGCCATCGCTTTTGTCAAAATGGCGCATCATTGATGGCAGCTCCGCGAATGCATCGTCGCAACGGTATTTTCGCGCTTGGGCTGCTTGGCGTGATCGGCGGCATGGTCGGCGTTTCCTTCGCCGCCGTCCCGCTGTACCGGGTATTCTGCCAAGCCACCGGCTACGGCGGCACGCCCATCATCGGCCCGGCCGCCAGCCCCGGCGTTGCCGCCGCCGTGATCACGGTGCGGTTCGATGCCAACACCGCGCCTGGCCTGCCCTGGAAGTTCGCGCCGGTGCAGCCGCAAACCACATTGCATCTTGGCGAGGAGCAGGTCGCCTACTACAGCGCCCGCAACGAAACCGCTGATGCCATCACCGGCGTCGCGACCTACACCGTCACGCCCGACAAGGCGGCGAAATACTTCCACAAAACCGCCTGCTTCTGCTTCAACGAGCAAACCATTGCCGGCGGGCAGGACATGCAGTTCCCGCTCAGCTTCTGGGTCGATCCCGCCATCCGCACCGACCCGAACACTGCGGATATCGACACTGTTACCCTGTCCTACACGTTCTTCCGCTCGCTCGATGACGCCGCCCGCTCCGGTGCGCTGGCCAAGGCCGGGCCGCATGTCGGACCTTTGGTGAGATAACCCGCCTTCCCCGCGTCAAAGCGGCAGTGTAATAGTGACCCAGCGACTTACCCGGATGGATATGACATGAGCAGCGACACGCACGGCGCCCCGGCGATTACCTCATCGGGCCTCAAACAGCCCTATCACCTCGTCGATCCCAGCCCGTGGCCGTTGGTCGGGGCGCTCGGCGGCGCCACCTCGCTGTTCGGCATCGTTATGGCGGCGCATTTCGGCAACTACGCCTTCCTCGTCGTCGGGTTGCTGACGGTGCTGACCACGATGTTCTTCTGGTGGCGCGACGTGTTGAAGGAAAGCCGCACCGCTGGCGTGCACACCCCGGTGGTGCGCCTCGGGCTGCGCTACGGCATGATGTTCTTCATCACGTCGGAAGTGATGTTCTTCGTCGCCTTCTTCTGGGCGTTTTTCCACTACGCTTTGTTCCCCGAGCACGTCCTTGGCGCCGCTGTGGCGATGTGGCCGCCGGCCGGCACGCTGACCTTCGATCCGTTCCACCTGCCGTTCCTCAACACCATGATCCTGCTGCTGTCGGGCACCACGGTTACCTGGGCGCATCATTGCATCATCGAAGGCAAGCGGAAGGAAGCTGTCTGGGCGCTGGTGTTCACCGTGCTGTTGGGGATGAGCTTCACCGCCTGCCAGGCGTTCGAATACAGCGAAGCGCCGTTCAAATTCAACGGCGGCGGGGTTTATTCCTCCACCTTCTTCCTGGCCACCGGCTTCCACGGCTTTCACGTCATCATCGGCACCTTGTTCCTGCTGGTCTGCACCTTGCGGGCGAATGCCGGGCAATTCACCCCTAAGCGGCATTTCGGTTTCGAGGCCGCCGCCTGGTATTGGCATTTCGTCGATGTAGTTTGGCTGTTCCTGTTCATCTGCGTCTACTGGTGGGGCCACGGCGTTATCGTTGGCGAATGACCGACGCACCGCCGATCTGGTGGCGGGCCGCGCTCGCCTGCCGCTGTCCGCGTTGCGGCATCGGGCGGCTTTACCGGGGCATCCTCGCTGTCCGTCCCGCGTGCCTCCATTGCGGGCTCGATCTGCGCGCCCATGATAGCGGCGACGGCCCGGCGGCGTTGCTGGTCATGCTGCTCGGTGGGATCATCGTCGGCCTCGCGGTGTGGGTCGAACTGCGCTTCGCGCCGCCGCTCTGGGTCCACGCCATCATCTGGCCGCTGGTCACCATCCCCTTGACCATCCTGATCATGCGGCCGCTGAAGGCCGCCATGATCGCCCAGCAATTTCGCCATCGGGCGTCTGAGATGGGGCTTTGAGCGCGGCGCGGCGCCTGTTGTGGCCCGGTCTGAGCACCGTGCTGATGTTGCTGGTGCTGGTTTCCCTCGGGGCCTGGCAGGTTCGCCGGCTGGCCTGGAAGCAAGGCATCCTCGCCCAGATCGCCCGCGCCGAAGCCTTGCCGGCGATCCCGCTGCCGCCCGATCCGGCCCCCTTCACCAAGGTCCGCATCGCCGGCAGCTTTGCCGGCGATCGCTGGGGCCTTTATGGCGCCGAGGTGCGCGACGGCCGCCAAGGCCCGGTGCTGGGTGGGCAGTTGGTCGGGGTGTTGGACCGCGCCGACGCCGCTCCGGTGCTGGTGATGCTCGGCTGGGTGCCGAACAACGCGCTGCATCCGCCCGCCGGGCCGGCGGTGGTCGAAGGTTTCATCCGCCCGGCCGAGCATCCCGGCCTGTTCGCCGCCAACGACAATCCGGCCGCGAAGCTGTTCTACACGCTCGATCCCGCCGCCATCGGCGCGGCGCTGGGGCGGCCCGAGGTCGCCGGCTTTACCCTCGTTGCCCTTGGCCCTACCCGGCCCGGCCCTCCCAGCCCCGGCCCTCCCAGCCCCGGCCCTCCCAGCCCGGGCGCGCCCGATCCGGCGCACGCGCTGCCGCGGCCGCCGAACGACCATTTCGTCTATGCCGTTACCTGGTTCAGCTTCGCCGGCATCCTGTTGGTGATCTTCGGCCTGCACGTGAAAAAGGTTCTTCGCCCATGACCGCTGCCCCCGCTTCCGCTGCGTACGCCCGGCTCGCCGCGCGGTTCGCCCGCATCGCCACCGTGGGGGAAGCCTCGGCTATGCTCGGCTGGGACAGCGCCACGATGATGCCATCCGGCGGCGGGGCGGCGCGCGGCGACCAGTTGGCGGTGCTGGCCGGGCTGTCGCACGAATTGCTGACCGCGCCCGCGGTCGGCGCCGACCTCGATGCCGCCATTGCCCCGGCGGACGCCCGGCACGAAGCCAATCTCAGCCTGATGCGGCACGCCCACCG
>JAYTQP010000069.1:0-13425 GCA_043746675.1 Rhodospirillales bacterium
TGCGACGTGCTGGTGACGATGCTGCCCGAGCCCAAGCACGTCCGCGAGGCGGTGCTCGGTCCGAATGGCGCCATCCACGGGCTCAAACCTGGCAGCGTCATCATCGAAATGAGCACCATCGATCCGGTATCGTCCCGCGCCGTCGCCGACGCGCTGAGGACAAAGGGGATCGACATGGTGGACAGCCCTGTCGGCAAGACCTCCGAGCACGCCGTGACCGGCACGCTGACGCTGATGGTGGGCGGCGAGCCGGCGATCATCGAGAAGGTCAAGCCAGTGCTCGACTGCATGGGAAACGAGACTTACCTGTGCGGCGGCGTCGGTGCCGGGCACGCGATGAAGACGGTGAACAACCTGCTCGCCACCACCATCATGGCGGCGAACACGGAGGCGCTCGCAATCGGCGCGAAATGCGGGTTGACGCTGGAGTTGATGATGGAGGTCATGAAGACCACCATGAGCAACAACGCGCAGCTTTTCGTCGCCATGCCGAAGAAGGCGTTCAAGGGCGACGACTCGCCGGGCTTTATGGTCAAGCTCGCCTGCAAGGACGTCCGCCAAGCCGTGGAGTTGGCCCGCAGCCAGGGTTTCGAGCCGCATGTCGGCGCGGCGTGCCAGAAGACGCTGGAAGAGGCGATGGAGAAAGGCTACGCCAATCGCGACACGGCCGCACTGATGCGCGTCCGCGAGGAGCAGCTCGGCATCCAGGTCCGCCCCGCCCGCCCGGCGCAACAGGCGGCTTGATGCAATATCCCGGCGACATCGGCGCGCAAACGTTCCTCGGCTTCCACCGAGCGGACGGGCAGGTTGGAGTAAGAAACCACCTGCTCGTCCTCTCCACGGGGGGACTGACGGGGCAGACGGCGCGGCGGATCGGCGCTGTGCTGGCCAGCGCCGTCGTCGTGGTGCTGCCACACAGTTCAGGGTTGGTGGGGCGAGACTTGGTGGTGCAGCGCCGGGCCATCGCCGGGCTCGCCACTCACCCCAACGTCGGTGCCTGCGTACTGGTGGGCGACAACCCGGTGGTGATGGCGCAGGCCCGCGCAGACATCGCCGTTGCAGCGCGTCCGACCGCGTCATTCACGTTGGATGAGTGTGGCCATGATGGCTTCGTGCTTACCGACCGCGCGGTGCGCGCCGGGGCGCGGTTGCTTCGCGAAATATCGAGGCAACGGCGCACACCTTCGCCGATATCGGCGCTCGGGATTGGACTTGAGTGCGGCCGGTCGGACCCGAGTTCCGGCTTGGTCGCCAATCCGCTTTTGGGGCTGACGGCGGATTGGCTCGTGGATGCTGGTGGCTGGACGGTGCTCGGCGAGACGCTCGAATGGCTTGGTGCCGAGGCGCTGCTGGCCAGCCGCGCCCGCACGCCAGCCGTCGCCGAGGCGATAGTCGGGGCGGTGCTGGCGCGCGAGCGGATCGCGGTTGAAGCGGGGCTGGATCTGCTCGGCAGCAATCCCGGCCCAACCAACATCGCAGCGGGTCTTTCGACAATCGAGGAAAAGTCGCTCGGTAATATCGCGAAAAGCGGGTCGCGCCCGCTGGAAGGCCTGCTCGATTATGGCGAGAAGCCTCCGCATCCAGGGCTGTGGGCAATGGATGCATCGGCGTATGCGCCAAAATCGCTGACCGGCTTCGTTGTTGCGAGCGCCCAGATGCTGCTGTTCACAACCGGCGTGGGCAACCCCTATGTTTCCGCGCTCGCGCCCACGATCAAGTTGAGCGCCAATCCTGAAACCTGCCTGGCGCTCGCGGATCAGCTCGATTTCGATGCGAGCGGCCCGTTCACCGGACGCGAGACCCTGCATGCGGCCGGCAAGCGGCTGCGGCATTGCATCCGCGCTGTCGCGTCCGGCGAGCTGACTTGGGGTGAAATCACCAAGGAGGGGGACGAGGTGCTCAGCCGCTTCGCCTCGGCCCTGTGAGCGAGGTAGACGCCATCCGCCTAACCGCGGAAGACAATGTCGCCACCGTGCTCCGCGCCATCGCCGTTGGCGAGGTGATCCGCATTCGGGAGGAAGGAATGGTGACATTGCTCACCGCCGAAGAGGCTGTTCCGATGTGCCACAAGATCTGCGTGGAACCGATCGCACCGGACCAGGCGGTGGTGAAATATGGGCAGCGGATTGGCCAGGCTACGACGGCGATCGCGGCCGGGCGACATGTGCATGTCCATAATCTGCGCAGTGCGCGTGCGCGGCCCCGGTGAACACGGGCAGCTTCCCCGCCGCAGCGCGCAGCCGGCTTGCGGACCACGCCTATAACATACTGCTGCACAAGATCGTTACGGGGGAGTTTCGCGACGGCGACCCGCTTCCCTCCGAAAGTGCGTTGTGCAAGCTGTTCGAGGTGTCTCGCCCGGTCGTGCGGGAGGCGCTGCAACGGCTGCAGTTGCAGGGGGCTCTCGTCTCCCGCCGGGGCGCCGGCTGGTTCGTCAAGCAGAGCCCGTCAGGTGAGTTTTCCTCTGCGCAAGCGGCGGGCACACGGCGCGCGATGCTGGAGAACCTCGAGTTTCGTGGTGCGATCGAGCCACAGGCCGCCGCCTTGGCCGCGGAGCGTCGGCAGGACGTCGATGTGGCCGCGATGCAGGAGGCGATCGACCGCTTTGGCCGTGCCGCGTTGGAAGGCAGCCCGGTGGCGCATTTGGACTTCCAGTTCCACCTCGCCGTCGCCGCCGGGTCGCAGAACCGCCGCTTCGTGGACGCGATCATGGCGGTCGAGCAGGACATCTCGCACGGCGTGAATCTGGCGCGCTTCCTGTCGCATTTTGCCCATCTCGAGCGCAGCCGCAGTGTGCTGGCCGACCACTCCCGAATTCTCACCGCGATCCGCCAGCAGCGGCCGGAGGAAGCCCGACGCGCGATGCGGGCGCACCTGGAAAATGCCCGGCTTCGCATGATCGAGGCGCAGCCCGATCTCGCCCAAACCGCCTAGCAAAAAGAGGATTCCACAATGCCCGCGTACATCATCAACGATATGGAGGTCACCGACCCCGCGCTGCTGGAGGAATACAAGAAGCTTTCTACCGCGACGGTGGCGAAGTTCGGCGGGAAGTTCCTGGCGCGCGGCGGCGCACTCGGGGTGCTGGAGGGCGACTGGCAGCCGAAGCGGCTGGTAATCCTCGAATTCCCCGGCCGAGAGCAGGCGGAGGCCTGGGCCAACTCGACCGAATACGCGCCGGCCAAGCAGCTTCGTCAGCGTGCCGCTCGCTCGAACGTCGTCGTCGTCGAAGGCGCGGCGGCCCCCCAACCCCATGACGGGATGCCATCGATGAATAGCGAGAAAACCTACACCAAGCGCCTCGGTATCCTGAGGAAGCGCGCGGACATGACGCACGCGCAGTTCGTTGCCCACTGGATGGGCACGCATGCTGAGCTGTGCAAGAAGCTCCCCGGCCTGCGCCGCTACTCGGTGAACCTGGTCGACCGCGAACGCTTCCCCAAGTTCGGCTACGATGGCTTCTCCGAGCTGTGGTTCGACTCGGAGGAGGCTTTGCACGCCGCCTTCGCGAGCGCGGAAGGCAAGGTGCTGCTGGCGGACCTGCCCAACTTCACCTCGCAGATCGACCCGCTCATCTCGGTTGAGACCCAGAAGCTGTGGCCTTGAGGCCCGGCGAACCAATGGGAGGAATTTGACATGAGGCTTCAAGGCAAAGTTGCGATCGTCACCGGCGCGGGCGGCGGGTTTGGTGCGGGCATCGCCCAGCGCTTCGTTGCCGAGGGTGCGTCGGTGGCGCTGGTGGATATCCGCGCCGATGCTGCGGCGGCTGTGGCGCAGTCGCTCGGCGGCAAGGCGGTCGCGATCCAGGCCGACGTGGGTGCGGCGGCCGATGTGGCGCGCGTGCTGAAAGAAACGGTCGAGCGGCTGGGCGCGCCCGACATCCTGGTGAACAATGCTGGCACCACGCACCGAAACAAGCCAGTGCTTGAGGTGACCGAGGACGAGTTCGACCGCATGTTCCGGGTAAACGTGAAGTCGATCTACCTGTTCGTACGCGAGGTCGCCCCGGTGATGCGCGCGCATGGCGGTGGCGTGATCATCAACGTCGGCTCCACTGCCGGCACACGACCCCGGCCGGGGTTGACGTGGTACAACGCCACCAAGGGCGCGGTGAACCTCGTCTCCAAATCGCTCGGCGTTGAGCTGGCACCGTGGAAGATCCGGGTTAACTGCATTTCACCGGTGATCGGGGAGACCGGGATGCTCGAGCACTTCATGGGCGTGCCCGACACGCCGGAGAACCGGGCGCGCTTCATCGCCACCATCCCGCTGGGCCGCATGTCCCGCCCGTCCGACATCGCCAACGCGGCGCTGTTCCTGGCCTCCGACGAGGCCGAGTTCATCACCGGTGTGGATTTTCCAGTCGATGGGGGGCGCACAATCTGATGTTGCGCCAGATCGGCTCGCAACGGGATATTCTCGGCGAAAGTCCTGTCTGGGCGGCGGACGAACAAGCACTTTACTGGGTGGACATTCGCGGCCCGGCTTTGCGCCGGCTGGATGGCGCCACCCAGGAGCTACAGACGCGGGCGATGCCGGACCTGGTGGGTGCGGTGGCGCTGGCGGGGCACGGGCGGCTGCTCGTCGCCTGCGCCGGCGAGGTGGCGCTGTATGACTGGGCGAGCGGGCGGTCGGAGACGGTGGCCCGGCTGCCGGGGCGGTCGCCGGGCCACCGCTTCAATGACGGACGATGCGACCGCCAGGGCCGCTTTTGGGTCGGCACCATGCACAACGACACGCGGGCGCCGGAGGGCACGCTGTTCCGGCTCGATCGCGCCGGCCTGGTGCCGGTGCTGCGCGGTGTCTGCATCCCGAACAGCCTTGGCTGGAGCCCGGACGGGCGGACCATGTATTTCGCCGACTCTCTCAGTTACGCGATCACCGCCCACCCCTACGACCCCTCGACCGGCACCATGAGCCCGGGTGTGGCGTTCGTTCGCACCGTCGCGCCCCGTTTTCCTGACGGCTCGACCATCGACGCCGAAGGGTATCTCTGGAACGCTCAATTCAATGGCGGTCGCCTGGTCCGTTACGCGCCCGACGGGAGCATCGCGCGGACCGTGACGCTGCCGATCGGCCGCCCGACGAGCTGCGGCTTCGGCGGGCCAGACCTCGCCACGCTTTACGTTACCACCACGCGCCAGGGAATGAGCGAGGAGGAGCAGCAGCAGAACCGTCTCGCGGGCGCGCTGCTCGCCTTCGAGCCCGGCGTGCCGGGTCTCCCCGAACCGGTCTGGAGTGTGCCGTGATCCGTATCGCCCGGGTTGAAGCCTTCGCTTTCCGGGTTCCCATCGCCACCCCGATCAAGGTCGCCTTCGGAACCTTCCGCGACCGCCCTGCCGTGTATGTCCGCGTTACCGACGCGGACGGCACTGAGGGTTGGGGGGAAGCTTGGTGCAACTGGCCGTCTGTCGGCGCCGAGCACCGCGCCCGCCTGGCTGCGGACTTCGGCGACCGCATCGTGGGCCAGTGCTTCGCCGAGCCGGGCGACGTGTTCCGCAAGCTGACTGCCGAGCTGGCGGTGCTCGTGCTGCAGACTGGCGAGATTGGCCCGATCGCGCAGGCGGTGGCCGGGATCGACATTGCGGTGTGGGACCTCGCCGCCCGCCAGCGAGGTGTGCCGCTCTATCGCATGCTGACCGAACGCACGGTCGAGAGTGTTCCCGTCTATGTCACCGGCATCAACCCGGAGGCGCCGGAGCGCTTCGCTGCAGCGAAGCAGACGGAGGGGCATCGCGCGTTCAAGCTGAAGATCGGCTTCGGTGATGTGCTCGATGTGCGCAATGTCCGCGCCCTGCGGCGGGCGCTGGGCGACGACGCGGCGCTGATGGTGGACGCGAACCAGGCGCTGGACCTGGACGGCGCGCTGCGCATGGCCGAAGCGCTCGCACCGTGCGGCCTGCGCTGGCTGGAGGAGCCGCTGCGGGTGGATCGCCCGATGGTGGAGTGGCAGCGGTTGGCGGCTGCGTCGTCGATCCCGCTCGCCGGGGGGGAAAACCTCCGCAGCGATGACCTGCGCGAGGCGGCGGCCGGCGACGTGCTCGCCGTGATCCAGCCGGACCTGACCAAATGGGGCGGCATCACCGGCAACATCCCCGCCGTGACGGAGGCGGTGCGCCGCGGCAAGTCGTTCTGTCCCCACGTGTTCGGCGGCGGCGTGGCATTGCTGGCCGCGCTGCACGCCTTGGCCGGCGTCGGCGGAGACGGCGCGCTGGAGTTCGATTGCCACCCCAACGCCGGGCGGGAGAGCGTGGTTGGCGCGTTGCTGCCGGTGCGCGATGGGCGGGTGCCGGTGCCTTCAGGGCCGGGACTGGGTGCGGCGCCGAACCTGGCGGCGTTGGCGCGCTACCAGAGCTGGCCGGCATGAGCGCGAGCGCTTTCCCAGCCGCGGGCGAACGCGGCTGCCGGCACGTCGAAATGCGATGCGCCGCTGGCGACGCTGCCGTTACGGACCAGACATGAACATGGACGCGGGCGTCCATCCCCTTGCGGGACTTCTGGTTGTGGCGCTGCAGCAGGCGGTCGCGGCGCCCTACTGCACATCGAGACTCGCCGATGCCGGTGCGCGGATCATCAAGATCGAGCGACCCGAGGGTGATTTCGCCCGCGGCTATGATGCTTCGGTCAACGGGCTGGCGTGTTCATCCAGAACCTGGCACCTGGCGCCGCCGCCCGCGCCGGTTTCGGTTCCACGGCGCTGCGCGAGCGCTACGAGCGGCTGATTGCTGTGGAAATCACGGGATACGGCGAAGGTCATGCTTACGCCGCCATGAAGGCCTACGACCTGCTGGTGCAGGCGGAGAGCGGCCTGGCATCGATCACTGGCCACCCCGCCGGGCCGGGCCGCGTTGGCGTGTCGGTGTGCGACATGCCTGCGGCATGGCGGCGCATGCAGCGATACTTGACGCGCTGATCGCCCGTGGCATTACCGGGCAGGGTGACCCGATCGCGGTGAGCCTGTTCGATGGCTTGATGGCGTGCTTGGTCACCAGACCGCGCCTGGGCCAGCGCCTGGCCGATCATTGCCGCCGCAACCGAAGCCCCCCGCCATGCCGCCAAGGGTGGCGCCAGCCAACGCATCAATCCGCGTGGTATGCAAATCAGCACCATACAGAACGCCGAGGAACGAACCTCGCGACGACGACCGCGCCGCCGAACCGTCTTGCCGATCCCCATGCTCCAGCGCCAATTCAGCCGAAACATCGACGAAGCCTCAGCGAATCGGCGCTATCTCACAGACAAATAAAAATGAAGGGATTCGTGAGGATTGGCATACGTGAAGCCAAGAATTCGAAAGTCTTTTTGCTTCTTTTTCTTCAAGCAAGAATTGCCTCCTTACTCGCCCCCAAATACATCTCCACGATCCGCGGATCAGCGGCCAGGCTGTTGGCGTCGCCTTCCAACGTCACCCGCCCGGTTTCCAGCACGTAGCCGCGATCGGCCACCCGAAGCGCCGCGCGGGCGTTTTGCTCCACCAGCAAAATCGCCACCCCGGTTGCGCGCAGATCGGCGATGATGCGGAAAATATCGCGCGCGATCAAAGGTGCGAGGCCCAGGCTGGGTTCATCCAGCATCAGCAACCGGGGCCGCGCCATCAGCGCGCGGCCCATTGCGAGCATCTGCCGCTCGCCACCGGAAAGCGTGCCGGCCTGCTGGCGGCGGCGTTCCCGCAGACGCGGGAACAGTGCGTAGACACGATCCAGTTCGCCGCCGGCCTTGCTGCGAAAGCGGAAGCCGCCGAGCAGCAAATTGTCGGCCACCGACATGGATGCGAATAATTCCCGCTTTTCCGGCACCAGCACCATGCCCAGATGCACCCTGTCGGCGATCTTGCTGCCCGCCAGCGATGCGCCTTCGAAATGGAGTGCGCCGCGGCTCGGCAGCACGCCCATGATGGCGTTCAGCAAGGTCGATTTGCCGGCGCCGTTCGGCCCGATCACCGTCACCAGCCCGCCGGCCGGCACCGCAAGCGAAACATTTTCCACCGCCGGCACCGCGCCATAGGCAATGCTGATGTTGGCAACTTCTAGAACGTTCATGCCGCCGACCCGAGATAGGCTTCGATTACATCAGGGTTGCGGCGGATTGCCTCGGCCGGGCCCTCGGCCAGCTTGGTGCCGAAATCCATCACCACCAGCCGGTCGGTCAGGCCCATGACGAAATCCATGTCGTGTTCAACCAGCAGAACTGCCACCCCCTCGGCCCGCAGCCGGCGCAGCAGGGCGGCGAGTTCCTGCTTTTCATGGTGGCGCAGGCCGGCAGCGGGTTCATCGAGCAGCAGCAGCACCGGATCGAGGCAGAGCGCGCGGGCGATTTCCACCACCCGCTGCTGGCCAAGTGCCAGATCGGTCGCCGTGCGATCGGCGTGCGCGTGCAGGCCGACGCGGACGAGCTGCGCCGCCGCCTCGGCGAACAGGCCGCGCTCCTCGGCGCGATCCAGCCGCAGCAGGCCAGCGAAGGCCCCGGCACGGCCGCGCAAGTGCGCACCGATCACCACGTTCTCGATCACCGACATGCCAGGCACCAGCTTCACATGCTGAAAGCTGCGGGCAACCCCGCGGCGGGCGATGAAGCGCGCCGGCAGCCCGGTCAGCGGCGCGCCGAACAGCCGCACCATGCCGCTGGATGGATCGGCGACCCCGGTGATCAAGTTGAAGATCGTGCTTTTGCCGGCGCCGTTCGGGCCGATCAGCCCGACGATCTCCCCGGCATTGACCGCGAACGTCACGTCGTTCACCGCGATCAGGCCGCCGAAGCGTTTGGACAGATCGGCGACATCGAGCAGCGGTGCGCCGGCGGCGGGCAGGGTGCGCCGCATCAGCGCCGCGGCGTCGGCGATCGCCCGCTTCGGCCGCCGCCAGCGCACCAGATGCGGCCATAGTCCGTCCGGGGCGACCTGCAACATCGCCAATAATATAATCCCAAACACAATCGTTTCGTAATTGCCGCGCTGGCCGAGCAGGCGCGGCAGCCAATCCTGCAACTGGTCGTTCACGACAGTGACCAGCACCGCGCCGAGGATGGCGCCGCCGACATGCCCGGCGCCGCCGAGCACCGCCATCAGCATATATTCGATGCTGGCGTTCAGCCCGAACGGGGTGGGGTTCACGCTGCGCTGCAAATGCGCGTAGAGCCAGCCGGCAATCGCGGCCAGCACGGCGGCGTAGATGAAGGCGAGCAGCCGCGTGGCCGGCGTGTTGACCCCAAAACTGGCCGCCGCCAATGCGCCGCCGCGCAAGGCCCGGATGGCGCGCCCCTGCCGACTGTCCAGCAAATTGTTGGTCGCCAGCACCACCAGCGCCAGCACGGCCAGAATCAGGGCCAGATAGCGCCGCCCGTCCAGCAGGCTGATGCCGAACAGATCGAGTGGCGGAATGGTGGAAATCCCGTCATTGCGACCGAAGAAATCCAGATTGGCAAACAGATAATACAGCGACATCGAAACCGCGATGGTGCCGAGCGCCAGATAATGCCCGCGCAGCCGCACGGTAATCGCGCCGATCGCCGCCGCCGCCAGCCCGCTCACCAGGATCGCCGCCGGCAGCCCCAGCCAGGGCGAAACCCCGTAGCGCACCGATAGGATGGCGCTGGCATAGGCGCCGAACCCCATGAACGAGGCCTGGGCGAAGCTGGTCATGCCGCCGATCCCGGTCAGCACCACCAGCCCGACCGACAGGATGGCGGCAATCCCGATATAGTTCAGCAACGTGATCCAGAACACCGGCAGCCCGAGCCACGGCAGCAGCGCGCAGACCAGCAAAGCCGGGGCAGGCCAATATCGGCTTAGCAGGGGGCGGCTCATTCGTTCTCATCCTCCAGCGCAACATGGCGCAGGCTGCGCCAGAGCAGCACCGGAATGATGGCGGTGAACACGATCACTTCCTTGAAGGCGCTGGCCCAGAACGACGAAAAACTTTCCAGCAGCCCGACCGCCAGCGCCGCCAGCACCGCGCCAGGGTAGCTTGCCATGCCGGCGATGATCGCGGCGGTGAAGCCTTTCAGCCCGATGATGAAGCCGCTGTCGTAATAAACCGTGGTCAGCGGCACGATCAGAATACCGGAAAGCGCGCCGATCGCGCCGGCCAGGGCGAAGGCGATACTGCCGGACTGCACGGTGGAAATCCCCACCAGCCGCGCGCCCAGCCGGTTGACCGCGGTCGCGCGCAGCGCTTTGCCAAACAACGTAAAGCCGAAAAACCCATACAGCCCCGCCATCAGCGCCGCGGTCAGCCCGACAATCCACAGCGCCTGGCCCGGTATGGTCTGGTCCCCAAACGCCAGAGTGGCATCCGAAAACGCCGCCGCGCGCGACCCCTCCGGCCCGAAAAATACCAGCCCTAGCCCGGCCAGCACCAAATGCACCGCGACGGCTGCAATCAGCAGCACCAGCACCGATGCCTGCGCCAGCGGCTGGAACCCGACGCGGTAGAGATACGGCGCCATCGGGGTCACGATCGCCAGCGCCAGCAGCGCGTTCACCGCAATCCCCGGCTTCAACGGCGCCAGCCAGATGGTGAGGCCGGTCACCACCGCCGGCAGCAGCAGGCAGGCCAGCGCCTGTCGGATCAGCCCCTGCCGCTGCCACACCCCGGCCAAAAACGCCGCCGCGCCCAGCCCGCACAGCAACCACAGGCTGCCCGGCACGGTGCCGGCGTCCAGCGCCGCATAGGTCAGCGCGCCATAGGCGACGAATTCGCCCTGCGGCACAAACACCACCCGCGTGACCGCGAACACCAGCACCAGCGAAAGCGCCAGCAGCGCATAGATCGCGCCGTTGACGACGCCATCCTGCACCAGAATGGCGACGATGGTGGAATCCATCATCGCATCGCCGCGGAAAAATGCCGGTTCAGGATCGTCGCGTCCATGCGCCGCCGATCTGCGTCACCCGCCGGACCATCGGCTCGAACCACCTGCCGTCCACCGGCATCTCCCTCATTTTCTCGCACCTTCACTTAGGGGAGTGGCGAAATCGATGTCAACGACCGCATCCCGCCAGGGCGGCCGCAATGCTCTGCATTTCGCTTGACGGCACGCGCGCCGCACCGCATTTGGCCGCAAAGGGAGATCGTCGCGCATGGCAAAATTCTGGGACCGCATCGAACAGACTTTGGTCGGGCTGCTCGGGCTATGCGCGATGGGGGTCGGCATGTGGCAGATCCTTGGCCGCTACCTCGACAGTTCGCTCAATTCCGGCTGGGGCGATGAGATCATCATCTATCTGCTGATCTGGTCGATCATGATCGTGTCGAGCCAGTTGGTGCGCCATGATGGCCATGTGCGGCCGGATATCGTGCTGCGCATGCTGCCGGCCGGCGGGCAGCGCTGGCTGGAAGTGCTGAACTGTCTGGCGGCGATCGGATTTCTCGGCGGCATGGTCTGGTATGGCTGGGCAATCGTGCAGACCGGCTGGATGCTGGATGAACGCAGCCAGACCGAATTGGGCTTCCCGATGTATCTTTATTACCTCGCCCTGCCGGTCGGCTCGGCGCTGATGGTGGTGCGCTATTGCATCCGGCTCGGGCGCTATCTGTTCGCCTTCGATCCGGCAACGATGACCATCGGCCATGCCATGCACGACGTGCCGGCCGATATGATGCAGCCGGCCTCGAAGGGGCAGTAACATGTCAATCTTGCTGTTTCTGGCGGCGTTTTTCGGCCTGCTGTCCTGCGGCATGCCGATTTTTCTGGTGCTCGGCATCTTGGCCGCCGGGCTATTTTTCATTTCCGGCGAACCGCTGATCGGAGTGGCGCAGGTGGTGGTGGACCATCTCAATTCACAATCGCTGATGTCGCTGCCATTGTTCGTGATGGCGGCGGCCTTCATGCGGCGCGGCGGGGTGGCGCAGGCGCTGGTCGGGCTGGCAACCGCCTGGCTCGGCGGGATCAGAGGCTCGCTCGGGCTGGTCACCGTGGTCGCCTGCACCTTGTTCGCGGCGATCTGCGGATCGTCGGTGGCGACCGCGCTGGCGATGGGCACCATTCTGCTGCCGGCGATGCTGGAACGCGGTTATCCCCGCTCGTTCGCGCTCGGCGTGATCGGCGCGTCCGGCACCATCGGCATCGTTATCCCGCCCAGCCTGGCGCTGATCCTCTACGGTATCGTTACCGAACAATCGGTGCCGCGGCTGTTCCTGGCCGGCATCCTGCCCGGCCTGCTGCAAGCCGCGGCGTTCTTCGGCTGGGTGTGGTACGACGCCAGGCGGCGCAACTTCCCAACCGAACCAACGCGCCCGCTGGCCGAGCGGCTGCGGATCACCCTGCACGCCATCCCGGCGATAATCGTGCCGGTTGTGGTACTGGTCGGGATTTACGGCGGCATCGTCACCGTGCTGGAAGCTTCCGCGTTGGCGGCGGTTTCCGCGCTGCTGATCAGCCTGTTCTATTATCGCGGCTTTCCGCTCTCGCAGACCCTGAACGTGGTCGCCGACGCCATCCGCAGCGCCGGCTCGATCATGTTCATCGTCGCCAGTGCGCTGGCGTTCGGCCATTGGATGACGGAATCGGGCGTGCCGGCCAAGCTGGTGCAGTTCACCGTGGATAATCACTTCGCCCCTTGGGAATTTCTACTGGCGATCAATGTGCTGCTGCTGGTGATGGGCTGTTTCCTGGAAGTGATCGCCACGTTGCTGGTGGTGATGCCGATCCTGGCGCCGGCGCTCGGCCCGCTCGGGGTGGACCCGGTGCATTTTTCCATCATCTTCACCCACAACATGGAAATCGGCCTGATCCACCCGCCGGTCGGGCTGAACCTGTTCGTGCTGGCGACCATTTCGGACGCCCCGATCGGCGAGGTGATCCGCGGCATCCTGCCGTTCCTGATCCTGCTGCTGATCGTGCTCGGCATCATCACCTATGTGCCGGCGCTCACTTTGTGGCTGCCCAATCTGGTGTATGGGGTAAGCGGCGGTTAACCTTTGGATGGCATGATCGCGCGATGAGAATGCCATGACCACCATCCTGTCCGGGCTGCAACCGATCCAGCTCTACGGCATCATCAGCCGCAACGAACCCGGCTATGTCGGCAAGTTCGTCGCCGCCGATCCCGCCACGGCGAACAACATCGCCTATTTCAGCGCCCATGCGGCAAGCTTAACCAGCGTCGCCAGCCTGATGAAAGACACCCGCGCGCTCACCGTTTTGCTCGGCGCCTACGGCTTGCAGGCCGATCTGCAATATCCTGCCTTAATCAAGCAGGTAATGACCGAGGACCCACGCACAACATCCTCGCTGGCCTATCGCACCGGCAACCAGGCGTATCTGCAACTCGGTACCCTGCTTGGCCAGTTCAAAACCGCGCCCTTCGCCAGCACCGCCAACATCAACAGCGTGGTCGCCGCCTACGCGCAAAACCAGTTCGAGGCATCGGAAGACATCGTCAGCCCCGGCATCAAGGCGGCGCTGCACTTCAAAAGCAGCATCGGC
>JAYTQP010000070.1:0-2364 GCA_043746675.1 Rhodospirillales bacterium
CAGAAACGGGCCGGCACAGGCGGTGCCCAGCACGTGCTGGGCCAGCACATCCAGCCCGCCCGGCCGCGGCTTGTCGCCGTCGCGCTCGCCCTCCGCCACGCCCATGATCGCCGCGCGGCATTCCAGCACCTCGAACCGATTGGCCGGCACCAGCACGGCCACGCTCGCCTCATCCATCCGGTGATTGGCCCGCCCGACCCGCTGCAACAGGCGCGACACGCCCTTCGGTGCGCCAACCTGCAGCACCTGATCCACCCCGCCCCAGTCGATGCCGAGATCGAGCGACGACGTTGCCACCACCGCGCGCAGTTGCCCGGCCGCCATCGCCGCTTCCACCCGCAGCCGCTGCGCCATTTCCAGGCTGCCGTGATGGATGGCGATCGGCAGCGTATCGTCGTTGATCTTCCAGAGTTCCTGAAACACCAGCTCGGCCTGCGCCCGGGTGTTGACGAACACAATGGTCATGCCCGCCTTGGCGATCCGGGCCAGAATGTCCGGGGCCGAGGCCAGCCCCATATGCCCGGCCCAAGGCAGCCGCCCTTCCGGCAGCATCATCGAAATATCCGGCGGCGCGCCGCCTTCGACCTCGATAATCTCAACCGCCGCCCCGCTCGAAGAAACGTAAGCCGCAATCTCCGGCTTGTGCGCCACCGTGGCGGAAAGCCCGATGCGACGCGACGCCGGCGCCAGGGTGGCAATCCGCGCCAGCCCGAGCGACAGCAAATCCCCGCGCTTGGTCCCCACCAGCGCATGGATTTCATCGATCACCACCGTGGACACATCGGCGAACAGGCCCGCCGCATCCGGATTGCCCAGCAGCACCGCCAGGCTTTCCGGCGTGGTCAGCAGAATATTCGGTGGCGACTCCCGCTGCTTGCGCCGCTTTTGCGCGCCGGTATCGCCGGTGCGCGTATCGATGCGGACCGGCAGCACCATTTCCTCCACCGGCGCCGTCAGATTGCGCGCAATGTCGGCCGCCAGCGCCTTCAACGGGCTGACATACAGCGTGTGCAACCCGTCCCGCGGGTGCCGCGCGAGATCAACCAGACTGGGCAAAAACCCCGCCAGCGTCTTGCCGCCCCCGGTCGGCGCAATCAGCAGCACATCTTCATCGCGATCGCGCGCCTCCAGCACGTCGAGCTGATGCGGCCGCGGCACCCAGCCGCGCGCGGCAAACCAGGCAACAAACGCATCCGGCAGCGTACCCAGGTGCCCCACAAAAATCCTAAAGGGGGAAAAGTTTTTTGCTTCTTTTTTTCAAAAAAGAAGTGCTTAAGCGAAGCGCTTCTTTTTGAAAAAAGAAGCAAAAACTTTTATCCATTGGAGCTTGTCCTTAGCGCAATGTGCCAGGTCAGCAGCGGCACGCCGGTGGGGTGCGTTTCTTCTCCCGCGCGGACGCCGCCATTGGCGATGATGACGCGCTGGGAAGCGATGTTGGCGGGGTCCGTTGTCAACGCCACGTGGGGCAGGCCGAGCGGGGCGATTTCTTCCAGCAACTGCTGCAACGCGGACCTTGCGTAGCCGTTTCCCTGCTTGGCCGGCACCACGCCATAGCCGATATGGCCGGATGAGGCCGGCGGCGGTGCGGCGGAACCCGGCAGATAGCGGAACGCGATGCGCCCGCAGAACGCGCCGTCCCACAACCAGCGGGTAAAGCCGCGCACATCCCCGCCATTTGCCCCGGCATCGTTCAACCGGCGGATCACGGCGCCCGCGTCCAGCGCCAGCGCGGCAAGCTCGGCCTCGGCGGCCCCGTCCCGCAGGCTGGGCGGCCAGCCCCCTCTAATCGCGGCAAGGTAATGCGGCAGCAAATCCAGCGTCGGACGAATGAGTTGCATCGTCACGGCAGATCGATCCGCCAACGCAACTCCGTCTTTCCATAGGCGCTGGCTTCGAACTCTTCCACAAACACGCCGCCATTGCGCTGGATCACCCGCTGCGAGGTGCCATTGTCCGGATCGGTGGTGAGGTAGACGTAGCGCAGCCCCAGCGGTTTGATGGCCGCCAGCAGCAGCGCCAATGCGGTGGTCGCCACGCCCTGCCCACGCTTCCACGGCACCACGCCGTAGCCGATATGGCCGAGCACGTAATCCGGCAATTCCGACGCGCCGGGCTGATAGCGAAACCCGATGCTGCCGCACAATTCGCCATCCCACATCCAGCGCCGATAGCCGGGCAGCCTTGGCACTACGCGGCCATCGCCGAGCGTGATCGGCCCGCCGAGTGCGGCCGGATCGTCCAACTGGGCCAGGAACGCCGTTGGATCGGTGCGGATTTTCCCAAGCTCCTCGGCCGCCGCGACGGCCCGGCGAATATTATCCGGCGACCAGCCGGCTTCGAGCGCCGCGACATATTGCGGTAGAT
>JAYTQP010000071.1:0-6952 GCA_043746675.1 Rhodospirillales bacterium
TGCCGATCGGGGCGGAGTGGTCGAAGCCTTTGCCCATATCCCAGGGCTTGCCTTCTTTTTTCGCGGCGTTTTGCAGGTCGCGGCGGGTCATGTCGAGGCCGGCGGCGTAGCCCCAGACGTGGGACAGCGCGTTTGTTTCGGCGATGTTGGCGCCGCCTTTGCCGATGGCGACGACGAGTTCCATTTCATGGTGCAGGTCTTGCGACATTGGCGGGTAGGGCATGTCGGCGCCGTTGATGACGAGGGCGTCGGCGGGCTTGCAGAAGAAGAACGGCAGTTCGCGGTCGGGGTCGGAGCCCATTTCGCGGGCGTGGGCGGCGTAGTTGCGGCCGACGCAGAACACCCGGCGCACAGGGAAGCTGCCGCCGCCGGCGACCGGCACGGCGATGGTGGGCGGCGGGGCAAAGACGTAGTCGGACATTCGGTACTTTTCCTGTTTAATGCGAGAGGGCGTGCACGATTTCCTCGGTCATTTTCTTGGCGTCGCCGAACAGCATCATGGTGTTCGGGCGGAAGAACAATTCATTGTCGACGCCGGCGTAGCCGGAGGCCATGGAGCGTTTCACGAACAGCACGGTGCGGGCTTTGTCGACCTCCAGGATCGGCATGCCGTAGATGGCGCTGGAGGGATCGGTTTTGGCGGCCGGGTTGGTCACGTCGTTGGCGCCGATCACGTAGACGACATCGGCGGTGGAGAATTCGGAGTTGATTTCTTCCAGCTCGAACACTTCGTCGTAGGGCACGTTGGCTTCGGCCAGCAGCACGTTCATGTGGCCGGGCATGCGGCCGGCGACCGGGTGGATGGCGTATTTCACTTCCACGCCTTCTTTTTTTAGCGTGTCGGCCATTTCCCGCAAAGCATGCTGGGCCTGCGCCACCGCCATGCCGTAGCCGGGCACGATGATAACCTTGGAGGCGTTCTTCATGATGAAGGCGGCATCCTCAGCGGCGCCGGCGCGCACGGAACGGTCGCCAGTGACAGCGGGGCCGGATGCCGCGCCGCTATCGGTGCCGAAGCCGCCGAGCAGCACGTTGATAATGCTGCGGTTCATGCCTTTGCACATGATGTATGACAGGATAGCGCCGGACGCGCCGACCAGCGCCCCGGTGATGATCAGCGCCAGATTCTGAATGGTGAAGCCGATGCCGCAGGCGGCCCAGCCGGAGTAGCTGTTCAGCATGGACACCACGACCGGCATGTCCGCGCCGCCGATCGGGATGATCAGCAGGAAGCCGAGCGCGATCGCCAGAATTGCGATCAGCCAGAACACGCTTTGGCTGCCTGAGAGCACGAAGATCACGATCAGCAGCGCCAGCAGAATGCCAAGGCCGAGGTTCAACTGATGCTGATACGGGAAGGTAATCGGGTTGCCCTTCATCAGCGCCTGCAACTTGGCAAACGCGATCAGGGAGCCAGAGAAGGTGATGGCGCCGATCGCCAGCCCGAGCGACATTTCCACCAGGCTTTGCTGATGCAAATGGCCCGGCGTGCCGATGCCGAAGGCTTCCGGCGCGTTCAGCGCGGCGGCGGCCACGAACACTGCGGCCAGGCCGACCAGCGAGTGGAAGGCCGCCACCAGTTGCGGCAATGCCGTCATCTGGATTTTACGCGCGATGAACGTGCCGACGCTGCCGCCGATCAGCATGGCGAGCAGGATCAGCCCGATCCCGGAGGCGGTCATGCCGTGATGCACCAGCGTCGCCAGGATGGCGATGCCCATGCCGATCATGCCCATCCGGTTGCCCTGGCGGGAGGTTTCCGGGTGCGACAGGCCACGCAATGCCAGCACGAACAGGACGGCGGCGATGAGGTAGACGAGGGACGTCAGGCTGGCGGACATCTTCGTTGCCTCACTTCTTCTTCTGGAACATTTGCAGCATGCGCTGGGTAACCACGAAGCCGCCGAAGATGTTTACGGATGCCAGCATGACCGCGATGAAGCCGAACCCGATCGCCCAGGGGCTGTCGCCGAGCCCAGTTGCCAGCATGGCGCCGACCACGATCACCGAGGAAATCGCGTTGGTCACGCCCATCAGCGGCGAGTGCAGCGCCGGGGTGACGTTCCACACCACGTAGTAGCCGACGAAGCAGGCCATCAGGAAAATCGCCAGCAGAAACACGAAAGGTTCCACCGCTTCGGCCACCGGGCCGGCGGCGGCGGAAAACTGGCGCAGGTTTTCCGCCAGTTGGGCGGCCTGGTCGGCAAGCTGGGCGGGGGTCATGGGCGGTTTCCTGAATTAGGCCGCGTGGGGGGCGGCGAAGCTGGCGTGCACAACCGCGCCATTATGGGTCAGCCGCGTGCCCTTCACGATATCGTCGCCATCGGGCAGTTTCGGCATCTGCGCTTCCTTGTCCCAGAAATTGGTCAGGAAGGTCAGCAGGTTGCGGGCGTAGAGGTTGCTGGCGGCGACCGCGATGCGGGCCGGCCAGTTGGCCCAGCCGAGCACGCGCACACCGTTTTCGGTGACGATGCTTTCGCCCGGCACGGTGGCGGCGCAATTGCCACCGGCTTCGGCCGCCAGATCGATCACCACGCTGCCGGATTTCATGCTGGCCACCATCGCCGCGGTCACGATCACCGGGGCACGCCGGCCCATCACCAGGGCGGTGCAGATCACGATGTCATTCTTGGCCACCGTGGTCGCCATCAGATCGGCCTGTTTCTGGCGGAAGGCGTCGCTCATTTCGCGCGCATAGGCGCCTTTCTGGGCGGCGGTTTCCTCGTCCTCGACGCCGACGAAGCTGGCGCCGAGGGATTTGATTTCCTCCTTCGCCGCCGGGCGGACATCGGTTGCCGAAACGATGGCGCCGAGCCGGCGGGCGGTGGCGATGGCTTGCAGCCCGGCCACACCGGCACCGATCACGAACACCCGCGCCGGCGGCACGGTGCCGGCGGCGGTCATCATCATCGGAAAGCCGCGCTCGAACGTGGCAGCCGCTTCGATCACCCCCCGGTAGCCGGCCAGATTGGCCTGGCTCGAAAGCACATCCATCGATTGGGCGCGGGTGATGCGCGGCAGCAATTCCATCGCGATCGCATCGATCCCGGCGGCGGCCAGCGACGGCACCAGTTCGGCATCCGCGAACGCCCCGGCGATGCACACCAGCAGCGCGCCACGCGGGATCATCGCCCGCGTGGCGGCGTCGGGCGTCTGCACCGCGAACACCACCCCGGCGCCGGCAAGTGCCGCGGCGGCATCGGCGACGATCGCGGCGCCCGCGGTGCGATAATCTTCATCGGACACTGTCGACAGCAGGCCGGCGCCCGCCTGCACCACCACGTCCAGGCCCAGCGCGGTCAGCTTTTTAACGGTCTCGGCAGTGGCGGCGACGCGCGCTTCGGCCGGGCGATTTTCTCTCAGCACCGCAAGGCGCATCCGATCATCCTTTCCTGCGGGCGACGCCGCGAAACAGGCCGCGCGCCGCCACATATTGCGGCTTTCCTATGCCCCGGCGCTCTTTTCGGGGCAAGAGGCGCAGCCAGAATTGCGACACTGAACCCGAAGTGTGAAAAGTTTTTGCTTCTTTTTTCAAAAAGAAGCGCTTGAAGCAGTTCTTTTTTGAAAAAAAGAGCCAAAAAACTTTTACCCATGCCCGGCACCCGTGGCGTGCCATGCGGCCCGACGCTGTCGACTTGGGTCGGCAGGGTGATATAGTTGTTTATCGCTTCACGAGGTTTCTATGGTTCGTGCGCTTTTTCTGGCCGCTATGCTCGGCTTCGCCAGCCTGCCCGCTTTCGCCAGCGGGGCGGTGCTGGTGATGAATTCCTCCGCGGCCTCCCTCAGCATCGTCGGCATCGACAGCCAGACCGAAATCGGGCGCATTCCCGTTCTGCGGGAGCCGCATCACTGGGCGTTGACCCCGGATAAGCGGGAATTGCTGGTCGGCGACTCCGCCGGCAACGAATTGCTGCTGCTCGATCCCACCAGCTTCGCCCTCAAGCGCCGCATCCCGGTGGCCGATCCTTACCAGCTCCGCTTCAGCCCGGACGGCAAATTCCTGGTCATCAACGGCCTCGCCCGGGCGCAGGTGGATGTCTACGACGCCGCCACCTACCGGCTGGTCAAGCGCTTTGCGCTGAAAACCATGCCGAGTCATCTGGATTTCAGCCCTGACTCAGCGTCGGTGTTCATCAGCCTGCAAGGCACCAACCGGCTGGCGGCAATCGACCTGCGGGCGATGGCAGTGCTATGGGATAAACCGGTCGGTAAAGCCCCGGCCGGGGTTATGTGGCAGAACGGCCGCGTGCTGGTCGCCAACATGGGTAGCGACGACGTGGCCGTGGTGGACCCGAAAGATGGCAAGGTGCTCCAGCGCCTGCATATCGGCCGCGGCACCCACCAGGTTTTCCGCGCCCCTGACGGCAAAACCCTTTGGGTGAATTCGCGCATCGACAGCACCGCGACGGTTATTGATGCAACGACGTTAAAAACCATCCGCTCCTACAAATTGCCCGGCGGGCCGGACGATCTGGTGTTCGCGCCGGACGGCAAGGTCTGGTTCACTCTGCGCTTTGCAAACAAACTGGCGGTGCTCGACCCGGTCAGCGGCAATTTCACCACCATCGCCGTTGGCCGCTCGCCGCATGGCATCTTCCTCAACCCACGAGCGGTGCCGGCCCAGGTCGTCGGGGCAAAATGATCGACCTGCTGGATAACATCGCCGGCTGGCTGCAGGAAACCTGGCTGCTGCCGGCGCTCTACGCGTTTGGGCTCATGCAATGGGAAGACGTGTCGTTCGGCTGGGCGCTGTTCGCGGTTTACGGCGCGGTGCAGGTCGCGGTCACCTTCGCCATCTGCCTGCCGTTGGAACGCTGGCGGCCGGTGGAGCACTGGCCATCCGCCAAATCGGTGTGGGTGGATGTGCTCTACACCCTGATCGCCCGCGTCGGCCTACTGCCGCTGGTGACCTTCGTGCTGTTCTACAAATTGCAGGTAATGCTGAACGGCGCGCTGACCGATTGGGGCTTTGTGCCGCCGACCTTGGAACGGCTGATCCCAGGCCTGCTCGGCCAGCCCGTGCCGACGTTTTTGATTTACGTGATCATTCTGGATTTCAGCGACTACTGGCGCCACCGGCTGAGCCATGCCTTCACCTGGTGGTACTCGCTGCACGCGCTGCACCATGCCCAGCGGCAGATGACCTTCTGGTCCGACGACCGCAACCATCTGCTGGATGACATCATCGCCTTCGTTTGGTTCACCGCAGTGGCCCTGTTGATCGGCATCCCGCCGATGCAGTTCCCGCTGCTGGTGCTGGTGCTGCGGTTCCTGGAAAGCCTCAGCCACGCCAACGCCCGCATCAGCTTCGGCTGGCTCGGCGAACGGCTGCTGGTGTCGCCGCGCTTCCACCGCGCGCATCACGGTGTCACCGCGGCCGGCCTGCGCAGCCTGAATTACGGCGCCGTGCTGCCATGGTGGGATATACTGTTCGGCACCGCGGATTTTTCGGCGGACTTCGTCACCACCGGCGATCCGACGGCGGAGGAGGCCCTAGCCACTGGAGGATATGCGGTCCAGCAATGGGTGGGCATGCGGCGGATGCTGCGGGATTTTCGGCCCGGGGTTTGAGGAAAGGGCGCGGTTTTTTTTGAGGTTGGTGCGGCTTCCACGGACGGCGCAACAAGGCCGGAATTTCTGCGACCGAACATTAAGGAGGTCCGGTGCCAGCTCGGTTTTCTCCCCACCTGGATATTCTCCCAGCGCCGCAGCGCCGCCTATGGGGCGAACTGGCCGAGCTGCCGGCCGACTTCGTGCTCTATGGCGGCACCGCCATTGCCTTGCATCTCGGACATCGCCAGTCGGTCGATTTCGATTTCTTCGGTCGCCATGCGCTCGATCCGACCAGACTGTTGCTGGACCTCGCGTTCCTGGCTGGCGCCACCATTACCCAGCGCGAGCCGAGCACCCTGGGGTGCATCGTCGATCGCGGCGGTCCGGTCAGGCTTTCCTTCTTCGGTCTGCCGAAACTGCCGCGTCTGCGACCGCCGCTGGTCGCGCGCGATAATGGGTTGCAAATCGCCTCGCTGCTCGACCTCTCCGGCACCAAGGCATCGGTGGTGCAACTGCGTGCCGAGGCAAAGGACTACATCGACATCGACGCCTTGCTGGCCGATGGCCGCATCGACCTGCCGACCGCCCTGGCGAGTGCAGGCGCACTCTACGGCCCGCTGTTCAGTCCGCAGATTACGCTGAAAGCCCTGAGCTATTTCGAGGACGGCAATACAGCGACCTTGCCCGACGCTCTGAAGCGCCGCCTGGCGAGCGCGGCAGCCGCGGTTGATCTGGATCGGCTCCCCGAGATCGGCGTGTAAATTGCCATGAGCCCGATCCCCTTGAACGACGAGACGCGGGCGCTCGCGGCAACATTGGTCTGGTTCGAGCCGCCGGAGGTTGCCTTGGCGGACCCGGTGCGCTTCGTGGCCTACGCCTTCGCGCGCGCAACCCATCCGCAAATGAAACTATTGCGCAGCTATGTTTCCGAAGCGGACATGAACCACGCGCTCGACAACGCACCGCCGGGCATCATCGACGCGCGATCATGGGCCTACTGGAACGCTCGCGCTGGAAAATACCCCGCACCACCAATGCCGGTCCGCCGGTTCGGGTAATGCCTCGCCAACCATAGCAGGCGTATGACTACGGGCGTTCAGGAAGGCAGTTGTGTTTCCGGGCCAGGGCTTCCAAACGCGACAATAAAGGCTTGACGTCCTGTTCGATCGTTACAAACAGGATGCTGTCATCAATGCCGGAATAGCCGTGCACGATCCGATTTCGGACGGCGTGCAGGACGGTGTTGCCTGTGAGCTTTGCGGTGCTGACGACGGATCGGAAGGCTGCGTCGGTTTCTGCCCCCCACTCGGCGCGGAAGCCGTTGGTGACCTTGCGGAAGATCACGCTCGGCCGCAGGTGGCGTTCGGATGTGTTGTTGGTGGCTGGCACGTCGCGGTCG
>JAYTQP010000072.1:0-9768 GCA_043746675.1 Rhodospirillales bacterium
ACACGCCCCGGCCAATGGCGACCGGACCCGGCGGTGCACCCCATTTTCGCGATCCAATGACGGAGCGCAACCCGGCCGTGCTGCGCGGAGCCCCTTTGAACGAAAACTCAAATTATTGCGTCCCGCCGCGATGAGCGTCCGCACCGCCTGCCCCTATTGTGGCGTTGGCTGCGGCGTGCTGGCGAAACCCGACGGCACAATCGTTGGCGATCCCGACCATCCCGCCAACGCCGGCCGCCTGTGCAGCAAGGGCACCGCGTTGGCTGAAACGCTCGGGCTGGAAGAGCGCCAGTTGTTTCCCGAGGTGGATGGCGTGCGCACCGATTGGGCGACCGCATTGGATCGGGTCGCCAGCGGCTTCGCGGATACCATCGCCAAACATGGCCGCGACAGTGTGGCACTTTACGTGTCCGGCCAGTTGCTGACGGAGGATTATTACGCCGCCAACCGGCTGGCCAAAGCGGTGCTGGGAACGGCGAATATCGACAGCAATTCGCGGCTGTGCATGGCAAGTGCGGTTGCCGGGCATCGGCGGGCGTTCGGTGAGGATATCGTGCCGGGCATCTACGACGACCTCGAACTGGCCGACCTGATCGTGCTGGTTGGGTCCAACACCGCCTGGTGCCATCCGGTGCTGTATCAGCGCATCCAGGCGGCGCGGGCGACCCGCAAGATCCGCCTGGTGGTGATCGACCCGCGCCGCACCGCTACCTGCGAGGATGCCGACCTGCATCTGCCGCTGGCGCCGGGCACCGATGTGGCGCTGTTCAGCGGGCTGCTGGCGCATCTCGGGCCGAACGACGATCGGCCAGCGGTGGTGCTGGCCCGCGCGCAAACCGTGGATGCCGCCGCCACCGCGCAACGTTGCGGGCTGTCGCCTTCGGATGTGGCGACGTTCTTCGGCTGGTTCGCCGAAACCGAGCGTGTGGTGACCTTGTTCAGCCAGGGGGTGAACCAGGCCAGTTCGGGCACCGACAAGGTCAATGCGATCATCAACGTGCATCTGCTGACCGGGCGCATCGGCAAGCCGGGCGCCGGCCCGTTCAGCGTGACCGGCCAGCCCAATGCGATGGGCGGGCGGGAAGTTGGTGCGCTGTCCAACATGCTGGCGGCGCATCTCGAATGGGACCGGCCGGGCGATCCGGCGCTGCTGAGCGCCTATTGGAACACGGAAATTCTGCCGCGCGGGCCGGGCCTGAAGGCGGTCGAACTGTTCGCCGCGATTGGCGCCGGCAAAATTCGCGCGGTGTGGATTCTGGCGACCAACCCGGCGGTTTCGCTGCCCGACAGTGCTGCGGTGCGCGCCGCCTTGGCCGGCTGCGATCTGGTGGTGGTGTCCGACTGCCAGGCCGGCACCGACACTGCCGCCTTTGCCCATGTTCGCCTGCCGGCGCTGGCCTGGGGAGAAAAGGATGGCACCGTTACCAACAGCGAGCGCGTGATCAGCCGCCAGCGCGCCTTCCTACCGGCGCCGGGTGAGGCGCGGGCGGACTGGTGGGCGTTATCGGAGGTTGCGGCGCGGCTGGGTACGAATTTTGGCTGGCAGCGTCCGGCAGACATTTTCCGCGAGCATGCGCTTCTCTCCGGCACCGGCAACGATGGCGCGCGGCTGTTCGACATTTCCGCGCTCGCCGCGCTGTCGGACGCTGGCTACGACGCGATGAAGCCGACCCGCTGGCCCTGCCCGGCGGGCCGTGCGCCTGGGCCGGCGCGGCTGCTGGGTGACGGGCGTGGCCGGCTGGTGCCGACCGAAATTCGCCCCCCGCATGATGGTCTCAACAGCCTTTATCCGATGGCGCTGCTGACCGGGCGGGTGCGCGACCAGTGGCATACGATGACCCGCACCGGGCGGGCCCCACGGCTGCTGGCGCATATTCCGGAACCGTTCCTCGGCATCAATCCGGCCGATGCCGCCTTGCCCCGACCGGCGTTGCGTGACGGCGCCCTGGTGACGGTGAAAACCCGTTTCGGCAGTGCCGTGCTGCGGCTGCGGCACGACAGCGGGGTGCGGCGCGGCAGTATTTTCGCGCCGATGCACTGGACCGACGCGCTCTGCCCGGCCGGCCGCATCAACAACGTGGTGACCGATGCGGTCGATCCGGTCAGCGGCCAGCCGGAACTGAAATACACCCCCGCCGCGATCCGCCTGTTTTCCGCCGGCTGGCACGCGGTGCTGCTCAGCCGCACCAATCATGGCACCGTGCTTGCCGCCTACAGCTGCATGGTGCCGCTGGCCGGCGGTGTCTGGCGGCACGAACTGGCCGGCCCGGGTATGCCCGCCGATGCGTTCTCAAAATTGTTGGAACGGCTCGATCCCAGCCGAAGCTGGCACCGAATGGAAGACGGCGATGCCGACCAGCACCGGGCGATCGCGGTGCAAAACGGTGCCTTGATCGCCTGCCTGCAACTCGGGCCGGATCATGTGCTGCCGCCGCGCGCGTGGCTGGCGGACACGTTCGCGCGCCCGATCGATGCCGCCACGCACACCGCGTTGCTGGCGGGCCGGTCGGGCGATCATCCAGCGGCCTCGCCGATGATCTGTGTTTGCCACGGCATCGACAGTGCGGCGATCTGCGGCGCCATTCGCGATGGCGCGCGCGATATCGCGGCGATCGGGCGTGCGACGTTCGCCGGCACCGGCTGTGGGTCGTGCAAGCCCGAACTCGCCGGGCTGCTCGCCGCGGTACCTGTATTGGCCTAGCCCGCACGTCTCACAGGGATCGCGCACTGCTGTGAGAAATGCGGGCTAGCGCCCGGAAAAACTTGGTCGGAACTTTTCCATGAATGCGCTGCGGCCCTCACGAAAATCGTCGCTGTTCAGGCTGCGCCGGTTGAATTCGGCCAGCAGCCGCATGTCGCGGTCGCCGGCGCCGCGCAGCACCCCCCCGCACGTTGTCGTCAGCGTTGAACGCGATGAAAATCTCCCCCAGCCGATACCAAATTTCTATGCTGACGGCGTTGCGCTTTTCCGGCCGGCTGAACGTGACGATGCCAACCGCCCCGTGCTGCTCCGACAGCATCTTGCCGTCCGCCCATTCTTTTGTCGCGCCGGTCATCGCATCCTCCCGCATGATAGTGCCGGCAACCTTGCCCTGTCGGCTTGGCGGCGGCTAGCATGGCACCAATGAATAGCGCCATTGCGCAACACGCATCCGGGAGACTTCATGTTTCTGACCCAGGGCCTACGCCGCGCCGCCACCATCCATCCGTCCGGCCTGGCAACGGTCAATCGCGCCCGCACCCGAACCTGGTCCGAAGTGCAGGACCGGATTGCGCGGATCGCCGGTGGGCTGGCCGCCCGTGGCATCGGCCGCGGCGATCGGGTGGCGATACTGGCGTTGAACAGCGACCGTTATTTCGAGGCTTTGTTCGCGGTGCCGATGCTGGGCGCTATCATCGTGCCGCTGAACACGCGGCTGGCGCCGGCTGAAATCGCCTACATCCTGGCCGACAGCGGTGCGCGGATGCTGCTGCTGGATGAGAATTTTGCGGCCATCCCCGGCCAGATTGCCAATATGGGTGCGGTGACCGATCTGGTTTTTCTCGGCGACACCGCGCCGCCGGCCGGCATGCATTCATGGGACGCGCTGCTGGCCGATCCCTACGAAACCGACGATCCGGCCGGCGGCGACGATGTGGCCGGGATTTTCTATACTGGCGGCACCACCGGCCGCTCCAAGGGGGTGATGCTGACGCATGATAATCTGGTCAGCAACGCCGCGATGATGGGGCCGGCCTGCGGCTATCGTTCCGACAGTATTTATATTCACGCCGCCCCGATGTTCCATCTGGCCGACCTGGCTTCGATCTTCGCGATCACCATGGTCGGCGGCGTGCATGTTTTCGTCGCTCGCTTCGATCCGGCCGACGTGCTGGTGGAAATCGCCCGCACCAAGGTCACCGAAGTGCTGCTGGTGCCAACGATGGTGAATGCGGTGGCGAACTGCCCCGATATCGGCAAACACGATATTTCCAGCCTGCGCACGATCCCGTATGGCGCGTCGCCGATGCCGGACGCGGTACTGAAAAAAGCCGCCGAGGTGATGCCGAACGTGCGCTTTCTGCATGTTTACGGCATGACCGAGGCCTCGCCGCTGGTGACCGCGATGGATCTGCACATCGCGCCGACCGGCCCGCGCCTGCAAAGCTGCGGCCGGCCCGCCATGCTCGTTGATGTACGCATCGCCGACGCCAACGACGAGGAAGTGCCGCGCGGCACGGTGGGCGAAGTGCAGGTGCGCGGCCCGAATATCATGAAGGGCTATTGGAACCTGCCCGATGTTACCGCAGCCGCTTTGCGCGGCGGCTGGTACCATTCCGGCGACGGCGGCATGATGGATGCAGATGGCTACGTCTATATCGTCGATCGGCTGAAGGACATGATCATTTCGGGTGGCGAGAATATCTACTCGGCCGAAGTGGAAAGCGCGATTTCCAGCCTCGCCGGCGTGGCTGAGGTCGCGGTGATCGGCATTCCCGATGAACGCTGGGGCGAAACCGTGCACGCCGTGGTGGTGCCGCGCGCGGGCGCCACGGTTCTGCCGGACCAGGTGATCGCCCATGCCCGCAGTCTGATCGCCGGGTTCAAATGCCCGCGCAGTGTGCAAATTCGCGCGTCACCGCTGCCGCTTTCCGGCGCCGGCAAAGTGCTGAAAACCGATCTGCGGGCGCCGTTCTGGGTTGGCCAGAGCAAGAACGTAAGCTGAACCCGGCAAGCAATCGGGCAGGCGACAAACCATGAAGTTTTTACACCTGTTCGCACCCACTTTTGCTTTTGCCGGCTTGCTGCTGGTCGCGGCGGATTATCCGGCGCCCAAGTCCGGTAACTTCATCGCGCATGATTTCAAATTCCATACCGGCGCGGTGATGCCGGAACTGCTGCTGCACTACACCACCATCGGCGATCCCAGCGGGGAACCGGTGTTGTTTTTGCACGGCACCGCCGGCAGTGCCGGCGCGATGTTATCGCCAGCCTATGCGGGCGAATTGTTC
This sequence comes from Rhodospirillales bacterium, assembly GCA_043746675.1. Taxonomy (GTDB): domain Bacteria; phylum Pseudomonadota; class Alphaproteobacteria; order Acetobacterales; family Acetobacteraceae; genus CAITOL01. The sequence goes on from JAYTQP010000072.1 coordinate 4,993, forward strand.
GGCCCCGGCCAGCCGCTGGACGCGCTCGGCGCCGGCGCCTCGGCCAAACCGTCCGACCGGCTGAAGGCGAAATTTCCGCATTACGACTATGACGACATGGTGCGCGCGCAATATCGGCTGGTCACCGAAGGGCTGGGGATCAAGCATCCGCGCCTGATCACCGGCATTTCGATGGGCGGCATGCACACCTGGGACCGGGGCGTGACCTACCCGGATTTCATGGATGCGCTGGTGCCGATGGCGGCCCAACCGACCGAAATGTCGGCGCGCAACTGGATGCAGCGGCGCATGCTGCTGGAAACCATCCGCAGCGATCCCGGCTTCGCCAATGGCAACTACACCAAACAACCGGCCAGCATGCTGATCGCCAACGTGTTTTTCGGCGTTGCTACCCATGGCGGCACCGTTTAAGGCTTTTGCGAACGACTGTCTCTACCAATGGAAATCGTGACGAGACTACAATCCGGCGTCGAAACTCGGCAACATCCGCGCCGCCGTGCTGGCGATCAATTCGGCCGACGATGAACTTAATCCGCCGGAAACCGGCATTCTTGATCGCGCGATCGAGGTAGTGCCGGGTGCCTGCGTGTTGCTGATCCCCGCCAGTGGCGACACGCGTGGCCATGGCACGGTCGGGACGGCGAAGTTCTGGAGTGCTGAGTTGAAGGCGTTTTTGGATACCGCGCCGATGCGTGCGCCGAAACGGGAGCCGTAGCGCAGGCAAGCGCTTCTTTTTGGAAAAAGAAGCAAAAACTTCTATCCGTTTTCGGCGCCGCCTCGTATTCTTACTTTCAGAAGTAGGAAATATGAAATGCGTATCACCACCAAGGGTCAGGTGACCATTCCCGCAGAAATCCGCGCGGCCGCCGGGCTGTTGCCCAATACCGAAGTTGCCTTCTTTTACGATGGCGAAGTGGTGCAGTTGCGCCCGGCGGAGAGTGGGAAGAAGCACGATCGTGGCGAGCAAGTGGTCGCCCATCTGCGTGATGTCGGGCGTCGGCTTGGCACCGGCACCATGACCACCGATGAAATCATGGCACTGACACGTGGAGATTGAGTGACCGCGGTTTTCGTCGATAGCAATGTTCTGCTCGATGTGATCGCCGGCGATGCGGTGTGGCGGGAATGGTCCGGCGCGGCGCTGGCCCGGATCGCCCGACGGCATCGAATGGTGATCAACCCGATCGTTTATGCCGAGGTCAGTGTCAGGTTCCGCAACATCGAGGATGTAGACCTGACGCTACCCAAAAAGATGTTCGATCACGAGGCGATCCCGTTTGAGGCCGCGTTTCTTGCCGGCAAAGTGCATGCGGCTTACCGAGCGCGCGGCGGCAGCCGACACGCGACGTTGCCGGATTTTTTCATCGGCGCCCACGCGACGGTAGCGGGGTATGATTTATTGACCCGCGATGTTGCACGCTATCGCGGCTATTTTCCGCGCTTGCACCTGATCGCACCGGAATAGCACGCTGCTTGGAGGGTCCCATGTCGCGGCTAGTTTTTACGTTTATGCTGCTGCTGGCCGGCGCCGTCCACGCCCAGGACCGCCCCGATCTATACGCCGCCACCCATCTGGTAACCGGGCGCGAAATGGTGACCCGGATCGATGGGCTCGCCGCCGGATTGCGCGATGTTTTGGTCAAATTGTCCGGCGATCCGGCGCTGCTCGATGCCGATGTGGCGGCGGTCGCGCCCGACCTGCTGGAAAGCTATTTCTATCTCGACCGTATGTCGGACCTGCCGCATCACGATGAGCAAGGCACCCGCGACCGGCCATATTTCCTGCACATGGAATTCGCCCCGGCCAAGGTCGATGCGCTGCTGCTGAAATTCGGCGATCACGTCTGGCACGGCAGGCCGCGCCTGCAAGTGCGGCTGGCGATCACCGACCAAAGCGGCGTGCACTATAAGATGACGTCCGACGGTGACGACGATGAACGCCATCGCCAGGGCCTCGCCGCCGCCGCCGAACGGTTCGGCGTGCGGCTGTTACTGGTGGCGGACAAGGTTAGCGCCGATCCGCCGCTGCCCGACGCAATGCGCATCGATGGCGATATGCATTGGAGCGACGCCGATTTTGGCTGGGTCGGCACCTGGCGCAGCGGCGATCGGAAATGGGGCATCAAGGGCGTATCGTTCGATGCCGCCTATCGCAACCTGGTGCTGGGCGCCATGGCAATCGCCACCGGCCACGCCATTCCCGATCAGGCGGCCCAGTAAAGCAACCCGCCCGCCCCTGCGGCCAGCGGCCCGACCCGGCCGATTGGGCTTTCGTTCCGATCCATCAGAACAGCGAGCGTCGCGGTGTCATCGGCCGGCACCCGCGCGAGCGTGCGCGCGCCGTTTGGCAATCGCAGCACCACGGCGCCATGCGCCACCGTGCCGTCTGGCGCGAACACCACCGTGAAGGTCTCCACCGTCGCCTTGCCGCTGGCCTGTTCGACGATCTCCGGCGCCGGCCCGCGACGCGCATCGGCTGCCGCCTGCAAATCGAACGACCGCAAAATCGCGTCGTCATCCGGCGGGCGGGTGGCGACGACGATGGCGTGATGGGCGGTGACGAAGCCGCCCTGGCCATACAGCACGCCGCGTTCCCCCGGCCGGTCGCGCAACGCCCGCACCATGCCGCAGGCGGCGTGGGTCATATAATTGTTCAACGGCGCCCCGTGGAAGGTCAGCCCGCCGGCGGTGGACAGGGCCGCATCCTCCGCCAGCCCCAGCCGGCGCCGCGCCATTTTCGGCACCACCGGGAAGCAGGAATAAAGCTCGCAGGCGGCGACGCCGGCGATGCTGCCGCCATTGGCCGCCAGCATCGCTTCCAGCACCACATCCTGCGCCGGGGCGGCAACAAACTGGTCGCGCGCCATCCAGTCCTTCGGTTCGCTGGCCGCGGCCCCGCCCCAGATATGGATCAGCCGCGCTGCTGGAATGCCAGCGGCGCGGGCGATCGCGGCGCTGGTGACGATGACCGCGCCGCCCTGGTTAACCGCCGGGTTGGCCACCATCAGCTTGGGATAGGGCCAGGCGATCGGCCGGTTGTCCGGCCCGGTGGTTTGCACCTGTTCCGGCGTCAGCGGTTTGCGCATCCAGGCATTCGGGTTGTCGGCAGCAACGCGGGACATGCCGGCCCAGATGCGGGCGGATTCCGCGTGGGCGGCGCTCGGCGTCTGCCCCCAGGCTTTGGCGGTGGCATTTTCGTAAAGCGGATAAACCGTGATCGGCGCGTCGATCCCGTGCGCCTGCGCCAGCGGATGCAGATAGCTGCGCCGCCGCGCCGGCAGATAGCCGCCCGGCGCCATCGCCACCGGCTCCACCTTGGTCCAGGGCAGTTCAATCCCTTGCCGGCGCGCCCAGGTGGCGGTGTGGGTCGCCTCCCCCCCGACCACGGCGGCGACCTGGCTTTCGCCGCGCGCAATGCGCTGGGCGGCCTCGTGGATGAACAGGATCGGCGTGTTGCCGCCGACCTCGCCATAAAATTGCCGCGCCGGCGCAATGCCGAGCTTGCGGCAGAGCAGACCGGGGAGGTCGGTGTACGGCCAGGTGATGGAGTTCACCACGTCGATCGAATCGAGCCGTGCCAGCAGCGCGGCGCCGGCATCGGCCTCCGCCCGTTGCAACGCGATCGCCATCAGATCGCGCGGTTCCAGCCCCAGGGCGCGGTCGGCCGGCCGGTCGATAACCTCCCCAATGCCGACCATGACAGGCTGGCGCGACGGATCGAGCCTGGCCATGTCAGTGCACCTCCGCCAGAACGTCGCTGAAGGCGTTGAGGAAGAAATCCGCCGCCGCGCGATCGATCGGCAGCGGTGGGCGGATTTTCAGCGCGTTGGCGTGCGGTCCGGCGGCACCGAGCAGCACCCCGCGATTGCGCATGCCGTTGACGATCCGCTTGGCCGCAGCCGCATCCGGCGCGCCATTGGCGTCGAGCAGATCGACGCCGAGATACAGACCCGCGCCGCGCACATTGCCGAACCGCTTATGGCCGATCGCCCGCACGGCTTCCAACAGGTAGGCGCCCTGCGTCGCCGCATTGGCGACCAGCCCCTCGCGCGCGATCACATCGAGCACCGCGCGGGCCACCGCTGTCGAAACCGTGTTGCCGCCGAACGTGTTGAAGTAGCGCGCCTGCTTGCCGAAATTGGCCAGCACGTCCGGTCGCGCCGCCATCGCCGCGATCGGCTGGCCATTGCCCATCGGCTTGCCCATGGTAACCAGATCAGGCACCAGCCCATGCCGCAGGAAGCCCCACATCACCCCGGTACGCCCGAAGCCGGGCTGCACCTCATCGGCGATGAACACCCCGCCGGCGGCGCGAAACGCCGCCACCGCCGGGGCCAGGAAACCGCCGGGATCGCACACCATGCCGTCGGACGAAAACAGCGTATCCACCAGCAGCGCTGCCGGCTTCACCTCGTCCTCCGCCATGTGCGCCAGGGCCGATTTCACGCCCGCGGCGAACCGCCCGCCAACATCGTTGCCGCCGATCGGCGGCGCCGGCACCACGTAGACATCCTTGCCCGCCGGCACGCCGATCCCCAACGACGGCGACATGCCGGCGATCAGTTCGGTGACACCATGATAGGCGTTCTGGGTGACGATGATCCCGGTGCCGCCGGTGGCCGCCTTGGCGACGCGGACCGCAAGATCGTTCGCCTCGCTGCCGGTGCAGGTGAACATCACATGGCCCAGTTCGGCCGGCATGGTGGCGAGCAGCCGGTCCGCCAGATCGAGCACGCTGTCGTGCAGATAGCGGGTGTGGGTGTTGAGCGTGCTGGC
>JAYTQP010000073.1:0-2508 GCA_043746675.1 Rhodospirillales bacterium
GACGGGATCATCGGGAACACGTTTTCCTTCTGATCGACACAGATATCGGCGATCACCGCGCGCGGGCAGGCGATCATTTCGCGGATGACGTCATCCAACTGATCCACGCTCGTCGCCCGCAGCCCGACGCCGCCAAAGGCATCGGCCAGCTTGACGAAATCCGGCAGGCTTTCGGTATAGCTTTCCGAATAGCGGCCGCCATGCAGCAATTCCTGCCACTGCCGCACCATGCCCATATATTGGTTGTTCAGAATGAACACTTTCACCGGCAGGCGATATTGGCACAGCGTCGACATTTCCTGAATGTTCATCAGGATGGATGCCTCGCCGGCGATGTCGATCACCAGCGCGTCGGGATATGCGATCTGCACCCCCATCGCCGCCGGCAGCCCGTAGCCCATGGTGCCCAGCCCGCCCGAGGTCATCCATTGGTTCGGCGCATCGAAGCGGAAATACTGCGCCGCCCACATCTGGTGCTGGCCAACTTCGGTGGTGATGTAGGTTTCGCGCTTCAGTTCTCGGGTGATGTCGTAGAGCCGCTGGATGGCGTATTGCGGCTTGATGATGCCGCCTTTTTCCTGCGTCTGGTTGAACTTCAGACAGTCCTTGCCGCGCCAGATATCGATCTGCTTCCACCAGGCGGCCAGCGCCGGGCGATCGGCGTCGGTCGGGTCGGCATCCCAGGCGGCGGCGATCATTTCGATGGCGCGCAGCGCGTCGCCGACGATCGGGATTTCCACCGGAACGTTCTTGTTGATGCTCGATGGATCGATGTCGACATGGATTTTGGTCGAGCCGGGGCTGAACGCGTTCAGCCGGCCGGTGACGCGATCATCGAAGCGCGCGCCGACATTCAGCATCACGTCGCAGCCATGCATGGCCAAGTTGGCTTCGTAGGTGCCGTGCATGCCGAGCATGCCGAGGAACTGCGGATCGTTGGCCGGGTAGGCGCCCAGCCCCATCAGCGTGCTGGTGATCGGATAGCCGATTTTGCGCACCAAGGCGGTCAGCGCGGCACTGGCCTTCGGGCCGGCGTTGATAACCCCGCCGCCGGAATAAATGATCGGCCGCTTCGCGCCTTTCAACGCCGCCACCGCCTTGGCGATCTGGCCGCCATCCGGCTCGGTCTGCGGACGGTACGACCGATGCGCGACCGATGGCGGCGGCGTGTAGGGCGCCTTGCCGATCAGGATATCCTTCGGCAGATCGATCACCACCGGGCCGGGCCGGCCGCTGCGGGCAACGTAAAACGCCTCATGCACCACGCGGGCGAGGTCTTCGGACTTTTTCACCAGATAATTATGCTTGGTGGCCGGGCGGGTGATGCCTGTCGTATCGGCTTCCTGGAAGGCATCATTGCCGATCAGATGGGTCGGCACCTGCCCGGTCAGGCAGACCAACGGAATACTGTCCATCAGCGCATCGAGCAGCCCGGTCACCGCATTGGTCGCCCCGGGGCCGGAGGTTACCAGCACGCAGCCGGTTTTGCCGGTGCTGCGGGCATAGCCTTCGGCGGCATGCACGGCCGCCTGTTCGTGGCGCACCAGAATATGGCGAATGGCATTCTGCTGGTAGATCGCATCGTAAATCGGCAACACCGCGCCACCGGGATAGCCGAAAATAACCTCGACGCCCTGATCCTTCAGCGCGCGCAGCAATACTTCTGCGCCAGCTTCTTGCGTTCGGGCTTCGATCTCGGCGTCTTCTGGGGCAATTATCTGGCTCATGGCAGCGTTCCTAGTCCGGCATGCTGCATCGCGTCAAGCCGAAGCTTGAATAAATGCCAATATTTCAGCGGCCTCACTTTGCGAAAATTGCGCAAAATCGCTGATTCGCGACGTTATCGTATGCGTCCTGGCGGCGTCGGCCATGCGTCGATGGCGGAACCAGGTCGCCTGGCGCTTGGTGTACTGGCCGGTGGCGCGGGCAATTTTCCGCACCGCCTCGGCCAGATCAACCTCCCCGCGCAGATGCGCCCCCAATTCCGGCACCCCATGCGCCCGCATCGCCGGCAGCGCCGGATCAAGCCCGCGGGCGAGGAAATCCGCCACTTCCCGCACCACGCCCGCATCAAGCATTGCCTGCAAGCGGCGGTCGATGGCGGCACGCAAATCGTCCCGGCTCGGATCGACCAGCAACGCCGAAAAGCGCCAGGGCGCGCCAACCGCCGCCTCCTTCTGCCATGCCACCAGCCCGCGCCCGGTGCCGCGCCACACTTCCCACGCCCGCGCAACCCGCTGGCTGTCGCTCGGGCGCAGGCGGGCAGCGGTGGCCTGATCCACTTTCATCAGCGCCGCGTGCAAGCCGACCGGCCCCTGCTCCGCCAGTAGCCAGCGCGCCTCGGCCCGCGCCGCCTCGCCACAATCGGGGATCTCCGCCAGCCCATCGATCAAGGCACCGAAATACATCCCGGTGCCACCGCACAGGATCGGCAGTTTCCCGGCCGCCCGCGCATCATCCATCGCCGCCAGCGCCGCGCCACGCCACCAGGCCGCACTGCCTAATTCC
>JAYTQP010000074.1:0-8690 GCA_043746675.1 Rhodospirillales bacterium
CCAGCTTTGCCGCTATCCGCATCGGCACTGTCAGGCCCGCCCGCGACCCCCGGCGTCTGGCCCGCCTGCTGTGCGCGCAACTGGAAACCATCGACCCCGGCTTCGGCATCGAGGCCATGACCTTGTCCGCCCCGATCGCCGAGCCGCTCAATTTCCATCCCACCGCCACTCGCCTTGGCGAAGCGCCAGCTCCCGATGTCGCCGGCCTGATCGACACGCTGGCCAACCGTGTCGGCGCCGACCACCTTTATCGTCTGGCCACGGTGGAAAGCGACGTGCCGGAACGTGCCGTCCGCAAAATCGCCCCGCTCGCGCATCCCACCAAACTGCGCTGGCCGCGCGAGTGGCCTCGGCCCGCCCGCCTGCTGCCGCGCCCCGAGCGGGTCGAAACCCTGGCCTTGCTGCCCGACAATCCGCCGGTCCATTTTACCTGGCGCGGGGTCCGCCGTCGCATTAGGCGGGCCGACGGTCCGGAGCGGCTTTACGGCGAATGGAGCCGCCGCGATGCCGAACTTCTGGCCGTGCGAGATTACTTCCAGGTCGAGGACGAAGCCGGCGCACGCTTCTGGCTGTTCCGTGCCGGCGACGGCGTTGATCCGCAAACCGGTTCCCATCACTGGTTCGTGCATGGATTGTTCGGCTGATGCTGTATGCCGAACTGCAATGTGTCTCGCATTTCTCGTTTCTCTACGGCGTAAGCTCCTGTGATGATCTGTTCTTGCAGGCGGCGGAGAGTGGGATTGCGGCGCTGGCAATCGCCGATCGCAACAGCCTTGCCGGCATCGTTCGCGCGCATGTTGCGGCCCAGGAATATGGCGTCCGCCTGATCGTCGGCTGCCGGCTGGAGCTTACCGATGGCGCCATTGTACTGGTCTATCCGCGCGACCGCCTGGCTTACGCTCGGCTTTGCCGCCTGCTGTCGCTCGGCAAACGCCGTGCCGGCAAGGCCGCCTGCCATCTGACCTGGGACGATGTCGCCGGCTATGCCGAAGGCCTGGTCGGGGTCCTGGTGCCTGATATGGCGGACGCCGTGTGCGCCGCCCATTTGCGCCGGCTCAGCCTTATTTTCGGTGAAGGCGCGCATCTGGCGCTTACTTTGCGCCGCCGGCCGGGTGACGCGTTGCGCCTGCAGAAACTGTCGCAACTTGCCGCGCAAGCCCGGGTGCGTGCGGTTGCCACCGGGGATGTGCGCTACCACCACCCGCGCCGCCGCATCCTGCATGATGTGGTCACCTGCATCCGCACCGGCCGAACCATCGACGATCTCGGCTTTCTGCGGGAACGGTTTGCCGACCGGCATTTGAAATCTGCACCGGAAATGCACCGGCTGTTCGCCGCCTATCCCGATGCGCTGGCCGCCGGCCTGGCGATTGCGGATGCCTGCCGGTTTTCGCTGGCCGAACTCACCTATCAATATCCGGCCGAAGCCCTCATCCCCGGGCACACACCCCAACAAACTTTGGTCGCACTGACCTGGGAGGGTGCGCGAACCACCTATCCGGACGGGGTGCCGGACCGGGTGGCGGCGTCATTGCGGCATGAGCTGGCGTTGATCGAAACGATGCAATATGCCGCTTATTTTCTTACCGTGAACAATATTGTCCGTTACGCCCGCAGCCGTGATATTCTTTGCCAGGGTCGAGGTTCCGCAGCCAACTCCGCAGTTTGCTTCGTGCTAGGCATAACCGCGATCGATCCGACCGAGATCGATTTGTTGTTCGAACGTTTTATCAGCCAGGAACGCCAGGAGCCGCCGGATATCGACGTCGATTTCGAGCATGAACGGCGCGAGGAGGTTATGCAGTTCGTTTTCGAAACCTATGGTCGCGATCATGCCGCCCTGTGCGCCGCCGTCGTTCGTTATCGCGCCCGCGGTGCCCTGCGCGATGTCGGCAAGGCGCTGGGATTGACGGAGGATTTGCTGAAATCGCTGTCATCGCAGGTCTGGGGCTGGAGTTCCGAAGAAATCGAACCCAGGCATGTCGAGGGTCTCAGCCTCAATCTTGAAGATCGCCGTGTGCGGCTGACATTTTCGCTGGCACGCGAACTTATCAACACCCCGCGCCATCTGTCGCAGCACTCCGGCGGCTTCGTGCTGACCCGTGACCGGCTGGATGAGCTGGTACCGATCGAACCGGCGACGATGAAGGATCGCCAAGTGATCGAATGGGACAAGGACGATATCGAAGTGTTGAAATTCATGAAAGTCGATTGCCTGGCGCTGGGTATGCTGACCTGTATGAAAAATGGCTTCGATCTTTTAGCGCACCATAAAAACCTGTGCTACACCCTATCCACGATCCCGGCAGGCGATGCCCGCACCTACGAAATGATTTGCCGCGCCGACACGCTGGGCACCTTCCAGATCGAGAGCCGCGCCCAGATGTCCATGCTGCCGCGGCTCAAGCCGGTAAAATTCTACGATCTGGTGATCCAGGTGGCGATCGTCCGCCCCGGTCCGATCCAGGGTGACATGGTGCATCCTTATCTGCGCCGTCGGGAAAACAAGGAGAAGCCGGAATATCCATCGGCGGCGCTGGAACATGTTCTGGGCAAAACCCTCGGGGTACCGTTGTTTCAGGAACAGGCGATGCGGGTCGCAATCGAGTGCGCCGGTTTCACCCCCGGGGAAGCGGATCAATTGCGCCGTTCCATGGCCACCTTCAAGCACACAGGCGGGGTCGTGAAGTTCCGCGAAAAACTTGTCACCGGGATGCTGGAGCGCGGCTACACGGCGGCATTTGCGGCCCAGATCACCCGCCAGCTCGAAGGTTTCGGCAGTTATGGCTTTCCGGAAAGCCATGCGGCCTCGTTCGCGCGCCTCGCTTATGCTTCGGCGTGGTTGAAATGCTGGCACCCGGAGGTGTTTTGCGCCGCTTTACTGAACGCCCAGCCGATGGGTTTCTACGCGCCGGCCCAAATTGTTCGCGATGCCCGTGAGCATGGCGTGCAAATCCGCCCGATCTGCGTCAATGCGTCCCGCTGGGACTGCACGCTGGAACCGCTGGGCCAGGATCAGTTCGCCGTACGGTTGGGGTTGCGTATGGTAAAAGGCCTGACCAATCACGCCGCTGCTGAGCTGGTGAAGCATCGCGCCGACCAACTGTTCGTCGATGCCGGCGATCTGCATCGGCGCGCCGCCATTGCGACATCCTGCCTGGTGCAACTGGCGGAAGCCGACGCTTTCCGCCCCGCCTTCGGCCTGGAACGCCGGGAAGCGCTCTGGGCCTTGAAGGCCCTGCGCGACGACGCGCTGCCATTATTCGCTGCAGTTTTTGCGTGTAACGAACCTGAAATGACGCTGGCACCAATGACCGCCGCCCGCGAGGTGGTGGAGGATTACGATATTGTCGGCCTCAGCTTGCGGGCGCATCCATTGTCATTTGCGCGCGATGATCTCGCCGATAGGAAATATCTAACCTGCGCCCAGGCGAGCGCCCAACGCGATGGCCGTTCGGTCAAGCTCGCCGGCCTGGTTCTGGTGCGCCAGCGCCCCGGCACTGCAACCGGGGTAACTTTCATTACCATCGAGGATGAAACCGCTTTTGCCAACCTGGTGATCTGGTCTAGCCTGTTTGAAAAGCAGCGTCGTCTGGTGATGTCCGCCCGCATGCTGGGCGTTGAGGGCAAAATTCAGCGCGAAGGCGCGGTGGTGCACATCATTGCGCACCGCCTGCACGATCTTACCGAAATGTTGGCTGCGGTCGGCAATCGCGAAACCCTGCAAGTGAAATCGAGAAACTTCCGTTAGTGGCCCGATCCCAACACCTGGCTCCCGAGCGTTGGGACAGGCCCCTAGCCCGCCCTTCTCACAGGGATCGTGCATGCTTGCTTGGTCTTGTCCGCATCAGCCTTGTTCGAAGGGGGCACCTTTCGTCGCTTGCCTGGACATCGTGTCCAGGCCGCCTTCCTCAAGGCGCCAGCGACGAACAATCCCAGCGCAATCATCGCGCGCTCCTGTGAGAAATGCGGGCTAGGACCGACTGAGCGCATCCTTCAAATCCACCCCGAGTTTTTCCTGCATCGCGATCAGAATCGCATTCTGGTATTCCAGATGTTGCAGAATCACTTCGATTTCGCGCTCCGCCTTCACATTCACTGCCAGATCGCGTTCCGATCGCGTTTCGGCATGCTGCCCCAGAATATTTTGCCCCACCATGATCAGCGGCATCAGCAGGATCTGAATCAGATTAGAGATAAACAACCAGAACACGAACGCCATCGGTGGATCGAATTGCAGGGCAGGCGGCACCGTAAGGTTCCAGCCTAGCCAGAGCACCGTCCAGACGACGATCGTCAGAAAGAATCCCATGGTGCCGACGCGCGTGGTGATCGACACCGCCAACCGGTCCAGCCGGGAGACTTTTTTGGCAACCGCTTTGCCGGCGTCGCGCAACGGCGTCCGCCGTCTGCGCACTTCCTCAAGGCTGATCGGTTTTGGCACTGCGTTATTGCCCATCGGCTTCTCCCGGTTACAGCCGCAATCGACGACAGCATTTATACGTTACGATAGCACGGCTACACATCGAGGTTGGCCACTTTCAGCGCATTGCTCACAATAAAGTCCCGCCGCGGTTCGACCACGTCGCCCATCAGCGTCGAGAACACGCCTTCAGCATCTTCTTTGTCGCCGACATTGACTTGCAGGAATGTTCGCACCGCTGGATCGAGCGTGGTTTTCCAGAGCTGGTCTGGGTTCATTTCGCCCAGACCTTTGAAGCGCTGCACGCTCAAGCCCCGACGGCCGTGCGAGAGGATGCGATCGAACGCACTTGCGGGGCCGGAACAAACGGCCTCCTGGCTGTCCAGTTTCAAACGCGCCGGCTCGACGAACCGGCGCGACAGGCCATCGACCCGCTCATTCAACCAGCGGGCTTCGGCGCTGCGCAAGGTCGCGGCGTCGAGTGTGTATAATTCGGCGACGCCGCGGACCGTGCGCGCCATGCGCAATCCCCCGGCCGCCGGTGCCACCATCCAGCCGCGCTCGGCGGGCAAGGACACAGCGTCCAGCCGTTTGGCCAATGCCTGGGCAACGCTGGTGACGGTGTTGGCATCCGGCGTTAGCGCGCCGGCGATGGCGGCTTGCTCGACTAGCGCGAACGGTGTGTTTGGTGACAGGCGACGCAGACGCAGGCTGGCTTCGCGCAGCCAGATCGCTTCTTCATTGAGTTCCGGACCGGCGAACACGCGGCCGTCGGCGTAGGTCAGCCGCGCCTCGCCCAGCGCTTTGTCGAGCAGGAAGCGTTCCAGCGCATTGTCGTCTTTCAGATAACGCTCATCATTGCCGCGCTTGGCGCGATAGAGCGGCGGCTGGGCAATGTATAAATGCCCACGCGCCAGAAGTTCCGGCATTTGTCGGTAGAAAAACGTCAGCAGCAAGGTGCGGATATGCGACCCGTCTACGTCGGCGTCGGTCATGATGACGATGCGGTGATAGCGCAGCTTGGTGATGTCGAAGCCGCCTTGCTCCGGCTCGCCGCGGCCGATGCCGGTGCCGAGCGCGGTGATCAAGGTGCCGATTTCGGCACTGCCCAGCATGCGGTCGAACCGCGCCCGCTCGACATTTAGAATTTTGCCCTTCAAGGGGAGAATGGCTTGATATTTGCGGTCGCGCCCCTGCTTGGCGGACCCGCCGGCGCTGTCGCCCTCGACCAGGAACAATTCGGATTTGGCCGGATCGCGTTCCTGGCAATCGGCCAGCTTACCGGGCAGAGTGGATACATCCAGCACGCCCTTGCGGCGGGTCAGTTCACGGGCCTTGCGAGCCGCCTCGCGCGCCGCAGCCGCATCCATCACCTTCTGGATAATGCCCTTGGCTTCGCGTGGATGGGTCTCGAACCAATGCGAAACCGCGTCGGCCACCGCCGCCTGCACCACCGGCTGCACCTCCGAACTGACCAGTTTATCCTTGGTTTGCGAGGAGAATTTCGGGTCGGGCACTTTTACCGATAGCACCGCCGTCATGCCTTCGCGCATATCCTCGCCGACCAGCGCCAGATTGTCTTTCTTGCCCATGCTTTCGGCGTATTTGCTGACCACGCGGGTCATCGCCTGCCGGAATCCGGCCAAATGGGTGCCACCGTCACGCTGTGGGATATTGTTGGTGAAACACAGCATGTTTTCATGGAACGAATCATTCCAGGCCAGCGCGAACTCCACCCTTATGTCGGCCATATTAACGCCGGGCGCGCCTTCCTTCGCGGTGACACAGATGGGCGGCGTGAAAACCGGGGTCTTGGCCCGATCGAGCCATTCCACGAAGGCCACCAGTCCGCCTTCGTAGAAAAATTCGCTTTGCACCGTCGGCGCATGGCGTTCGTCGCGTAGCACGATGCGCAGGCCGGAGTTAAGGAAGGCCAGCTCGCGCAGCCGACGTTCGAGCACGGCATAGTCGAATTCCACCTTGGTAAAAGTGCCGGTGGAAGGTTTGAAGGTTACCTCGGTGCCACCTGGCGCGTCGGACGGGCCGACGATGTTCAGCGGTGCTTCGGCGTCGCCGTGCCGAAAGCGAATGAAATGCTCCTGACCGTTGCGCCAGATGCGCACGTCCATCCATTCGGACAGTGCGTTCACCACCGCCGCGCCCACGCCGTGCAGACCGCCGGAGACTTTGTAGGAGTTCTGATTGAACTTGCCGCCCGCATGCAGCCGCGTCAGCACCACCTCGGCGGCCGATACGCCCTCTTCCGAATGAATGTCGGTCGGGATGCCGCGCCCGTCATCGCGTACCGTTACGCTGCCGTCGCCGTTGAGGCAGAGCGATACATTGTTGGCAAATCCCGCCTGCGCCTCATCCACGGCGTTGTCGATAATCTCGAACGCCATATGATGCAGCCCGGACCCGTCATCGGTATCGCCGATATACATGCCCGGCCGCTTGCGAACGGCATCCAGACCCCGCAAGACCGAGATCGACGACGCGTCATAGGCGTCCGGGTCGGCCCCGTCTGGGATGGGCGAAGCGGGGGGCAGCGCGGCGTTTTCACTCATGCCGAGTGGTTTCTCCAACGGGAACGAAGGTGGGGCGATATGCGGATCGCAGCATAGGCGATCCGGCGGTTAAAGACCATGGGGCGGGCGCAGAGCCGGGTTGGGCTGCAACGGCATGGGGTGGGCCGGATCGACCGAAAATCCGGCGGCGAGGCCTTCCAGCGGCGCAAATGGGGCGACGTCGGTTCCGGTCAGGAAACTTTGCGCCGGCAACCGCTGCAACGTATCGAACAGCGCCGCGCGCCGGATCGCATCCAGATGCACCAGTGGCTCATCGAGCAGCAGCAACGGCGCGAAACCGCGCGCCGCTGTCAGCAACCCGGCATGGCCCAGGATAATCCCCAATAGTAGCGCCTTCTGCTGCCCAGTGCTGGCCTTGTTGGCCGGCAAGCCGGTCGCGGCGTCCTGGATCGAGAAGTCGGCGCGATGGGCGCCCTGCCGGGCCGACCCCGCCGCTGCATCGGCTGATCGATTGGCTTGCAGTGCGCCACGCAACCAGTCTTCCGTGTCCAACGCCGATCGGTTCGCCAAATAAGCACCGATTTCGCATAGCAAACCCAGCCGTGCCGCAGGAAATGCGCCGCCTGCGGGTGCCGCATTCAGCCGCGCTACCAATGCCAAACGCGCCGCAGCGGCAGCCACCGCGTGCCGTGCCATGGTATCTTCCAATCCGGCCAGCCAAGCGCGATCCGCCCGCCCTTCGCCCAACAGCCGGTTGCGTCCCGCCATCGCCGCCTCATACGCGGCAACCTCGCGCGCATGGCCTGGCTCGAACGCATAAACCAGCCGATCTAGAAACCTTCGCCGCCCCGATACACCCTCCTGAAACAGCCGATCCATCTGCGGGGTCAACCAAACGCAGGCAAACCGCGCCGCGAGTTCCGCTTGGTTGCGCGGCGCCACCCCGTCCAAGCGAAACACCCGCCGTTCCTGCCCACCGTCCGGCGGTGTTCCGGTGCCAATATCGGCCGGCCCGCCCGGGGTTTCAAATCGGCCATTGACCGCCCAAGCCGCTGCCCCGTGCCGCAAAACCTCACCAATCCGTGCCCCACGCAATCCACGCCCCGGCGCTAGCAACGAAATCGCTTCCAGCAAATTGGTCTTGCCGGCCCCGTTCGGCCCGGTAACCACCACCAGTTTCGCCGCAGGGCGCCAGGTCAGCGCCGCATAGTTGCGGAACGCGCTCAATGTCAGGCGTGCTAGGCGCAGGCCGGGGTTCATGCGGGCCGTGTGGCTAGAGATATAAGCAAGGGACGCCAGAGCGCCCCTGCCTTGCTTGCTTAAACCCGCATCGGCATCAGCACGAACAACGCGCTCGCGTCGGCGGCGTCCTGCACGACGGTCGGTGCTGAGCCATCAGCAAAGCGAAATTCGACTAGTTCACCTATCTGGTCGGTGATGTCGTTGAGGTAGCGGGCCTGGAACCCGATTTCGAGCGGGCCGGCGTCGTAGGTCACGCGTCCGTCGTCCAGTTCTTCGGATGCGGTCCCTTGGTCGGCGCTGGCAGCGGAAAGAACGAGCAGGTCGCGGGCGAGCGACATTTTCACTGGGCGCGAACGTTCGGTGGAGATAGCGGAAACGCGGGCGACGGCGTTGGCAAAATCTTGCTTGCCGACGCGCAGGATTTTGTCGTTGTCGCGCGGGATAACGCGTTCGTATTCGGGGAAGGTGCCGTCGATCAGTTTGGAGGTCAGGGTGAT
>JAYTQP010000075.1:0-1614 GCA_043746675.1 Rhodospirillales bacterium
CAAAAAACTTTTTCACCTGGCTTCGCGGTTGCCTACGGCGTACGTCCACTGGGCAGTTGCATTACCGCCCTTTGAAGGCGGGCTTGCGCTTTGCCCGAAACGCCGCGACGCCTTCATGGTGGTCTTCCGACTGGTTCAGCGAAGGCTGCACGAACGCTTCGTATTCGAGATAATCTTCCATGCTCGGCGCGCTGGCGACATGGAACAGCTTCTTGCTCAGCCCGAGCGCGAAGGTCGGGCCGGCGGCCAGATCGGTCGCCATTGCCATGGCGCGATCCATCAGTTCGGTATCGGGATGAACATGGTTGACCAGCCCAAGCGATCTGGCTTCCGCCGCATCGATCACCCTTCCGGTGAACACCAGTTCCTTGGCGATATTCATCGGCAGCCGACGGGAAAGATACCAGATGCCGCCGCCGTCCGGCGCCAGGCCGATGCGCCGAAAAGTCTGGCCGAACCTGGCGGTGTCGGACGCCAGCAGGATGTCGCAGCCCAGCGCCAGCGACATGCCGATGCCCACCGCGTGGCCGCGCACCGCCGCGATCACCGGCTTTTCCAGCGCATGCAGCAGCCGCATATAAACATGGCTGAGGCTTTGCAGGCGGGTGCGGGCGGCCGGAATGCCGCGGGCGTAGCTGCCGTCGCCCATTTTATCGACATCCGCGCCGGCGCAGAAACTGCTGCCGGCGCCGGTCAGGATAACCGCACGGATTTCAGGATCGAAACGGATTTTCTCGAATGCGGCGATCAGCCCTTCCCGCATTTCGCGGGTCAGGGCGTTCATTTTCTCCGGCCGGTTGATGGTAACAACGGCAACCGCGCCGGTTCGCGTGGTTTCGATCGACATGCTCAGTCCACCACCGCCTGATAGGTCAGCACCCGCAATTCCTTGCGGATCGGGTAGGTGCTCGATGGCATCAACTGGGTGAACATCACCACCGCCATGTCTTCCACCGGATCGCACCAGAACGCGGTGCTCGCCGCCCCGCCCCAGGCATATTCGCCGGGGCTGCCCATGATCTGCGCGCGCGCCGGATCGAGGGTGACGGAAAACCCAAGCCCGAAGCCGACGCCTTCATAGTTGCTTTCCGAAAAGCGCGGCGTGCCCATCGCGGCCATGTCGCCACCGAGATGATTGCAGGTCATCAGCTCGACAGTTTTGCGACCAAGCAGGCGAGTGCCGTCCAAGGTGCCCTTGTTCAGCATGAACTGGCAGAAGCGCATGTAATCGCCGATCGTGCCGGCCAGCCCGCCGCCGCCGGAAATCACGTTCGGCTTTTTCAAATAATGGCTGCTGCCGGCGTCGTCCACGATCGCCAGCGTGCCGTCCTTCGGGTTGACGTAATAATTGCTGGCGAAACGCTTGGCCTTGCTTTCCGGCACGAAGAAATCGGTGTCCACCATCCCAAGCGGCTTGAGTACGCGGTCGCGCAGGAAGTCATCGAACGGCACCCCGGAAATTTCCTGCACCAGGCAGCCCAGCACATCGGTGGCGTTGGAATAGTTCCAGGCCTTGCCCGGCTGCGCCAGCAACGGCATGGCGGCGAGTTTGTTGGTAACCTCTAACAAATTCGTGTCCATTGGCGTATTGAACTCGATCTTGTTCTGCCGATA
>JAYTQP010000076.1:0-1714 GCA_043746675.1 Rhodospirillales bacterium
ATGCCGAACGCAGCGGCAGGTCGCGATCCACGGTTGGCCGCCTCGCATCGCTGCAAGGCGCGTGATACATGGCCGCAGGACCGGCGGAGACTGCGATGAAAGCGTTTTGGGACCCAGCCCAGCAAGCCCATGCGCCGGCGTTTTTCCTCCAGCGCGGCATGGTGCGGCGGAATTTCGAAATCCCCGCCCGCGCCGAGGCGCTGCTGGCAGCGTGCCGGGCGATGCGGCTCGAAATCGTCTGTCCGCCAGCCGCCGAACGCAGCGCCCTGCAACAGGTCCATGCGCCAGACTACCTGGATTTCCTGCGCGACGGCCCGGCGCTGTGGGATGCCTTGCCGGACCACGGCGCCGAGCTTGTGCCCAACACCCATCCCAGCCCGGAAATGCTGGCCAACGGCGCGCGACGATCATCCACCGTGATCGGCCAGCTCGGCTGGTACACCGCCGATGCCGCCTGCCCGATCGGGCCGCACACTTATGCCGCCGCGATCCGCGCCGCCGCCGGGGCGATCGCCGCCGCCGATGAAGCCGCTGCCGGCCGCCACGCCTACGCCCTCGCCCGCCCGCCCGGTCATCACGCCTACCCTGCCCGCGCTGGCGGCCACTGCTACCTCAACAACGCCGCCATCGCCGCCGAACGGCTGCGCTTCCAGGGCGCCGCCCGCGTTGCCGTGCTGGACATCGACAGCCACCATGGCAACGGCACGCAGGGCATTTTCTGGGATCGCGGCGACGTGTTCTTCGCCTCCGTGCATGGCGATCCGAACCGGTATTTCCCTTGGTATGTCGGCCACCCCGGCGAAGCCGGCGCCGGCGCGGGTATTGGCTGCAACCTCAATCTGCCGCTGCTGCAACATGCCGGCGACCGCGAATGGCTCGGCGCGATCGCCAACGCGTTGGCCGCGATTGCCCGGCATGGCGCCGATGCGCTGGTGGTCAGCCTCGGCTTCGATGCCAGCAAGGATGAGCCGCTGGGATTTTTGCAGGTAACCGACGATGGTTTCGCGCGTGCCGGCGCGGCCATCGGCGCCGCCCGCCTGCCGTGCGCGATTGTGCAGGAAGGCGGCTACAACGTCGATGTTATCGGCAGCCTGCTGACCCGGTTTCTGGGCGCGCTGGGCTAAGCCGGCCGGATCGATCTATACTACGCGCATGGAAATCCTGCTCGACGTCGGCATCATCTTCCTGCTGATCCTGCTCAACGGCCTGTTTGCGCTCAGCGAACTGGCGCTCGTCTCGTCCAACCGCACCCGCCTCGCGGTGCTCGAACGCAAAGGCCACAAAGGCGCCGCGCTGGCACGCACTTTGGCGGAAAACCCGCAGCGCTTTCTGCCGGCGGTGCAGGTCGGCGTCACCCTGATTTCCATTCTGTCCGGCGTATTCGGCGGGGCCCATGTCGCCGCCCTGCTCACCCCGCTGCTCGCCACCATCTCGACGTTGCAGCCTTTTTCCGAAAGCCTGGCGCTCGTCATCGTCGTCGTGCTGATCACTTATTTCACCATGGTGATCGGCGAACTGGTGCCGAAACAACTGGCTCTGCGCCGGCCGGAACATGTCGCCTCCGCCATCGCCACCACGCTCGCCGCCCTGGTCGGCGTCTTCCAGCCGATCGTCTGGCTGCTGCGGCTGTCGTCGGACGCGATCCTGCGGCTGTTCGGCGCCCATCGCGCCGCGCCGCAAACCGTGACCGAAGAAGAACTGAAAGCCATCCTGG
>JAYTQP010000077.1:0-3610 GCA_043746675.1 Rhodospirillales bacterium
CCTGCGCGAAAGCACCATCCACGCCCTGCGCCAGTTCGAACAGCAGGCGCGCGCCGCGCTGGTCCCGAACGACCATCTGCGCGCTGCCCACTACGCCCTCTGCGCCAGCCTCGATGATGTCGTCCTCAACACCCCCTGGGGCAACGCCGCCGGCTGGGACGCCGGCACGCTCGCGGCCAGCTTCCACCAGGAAGCCAACAGCGGCGATCGCTTCTTCGAGCAGCTCGGCCAGTTCTGCCGCACGCCCGATACCGGCCTGCCGGTGATCGAGCTGATGTACGTCTGTCTGTCGCTCGGCTTCATCGGCCCCTACCGGCGCGCCCCGGATGGGCCGGCGACAGTCGAACAGATCCGCACCCGCACCCATGCGATCATCGTCAAGCAACTGCCGGCCGCAGGCGGCCTCTCGGCGGACTGGCACGGCGTGGCCGCCCCCTACGTTCCCGGCCAGACCCCCTTCCCGCTCTGGGTGATCGCCAGCGCCGCGCTCGCCCTCGTCGCCGGGCTGTTCATCGGCTGCATGCTGCTGCTGAACGCCGCCTCGGATGCGGTCTATGCGCGCATGCTGCACGCCGCCCCGCCCGCCATGCCGCACATCATCCGCGCCGCCGTGGTGCGGCCACCGCCACCCCCGCCGCCGCCCCCCGACCCCACCGTCATCGATCGCCTGCGCGACGCCTTGAAAGCCGACCTCGCCGCCAGCCTGGTCGGCCTGCACGGGTCGGACACCACCGCCATCCTGCAACTGCCAGCGGCGCATTTGTTCGCCGCCGGCAGCGCCATCCTGCTGCCGGCGGCCAAGCCGCTGCTGGAACGGCTCGGCGCCGCCCTGAAGGCCGAACTGGCGCGCGCCGATGCGGCGGCGAAATTGTCGATCTACGGCTATACCGACAATCAGCCGATGCGCAGCGTGAAATTCCCCTCCAACTTCAAACTCTCCGCCAGCCGCGCGGATGCGGTGCGCGACCTGCTGCAACACAGCCTGGGCAAAACCCCGCCGATCGCCACCGAGGGCCGCGCCGACGCCGATCCGGTCGCCGACAACGCAACGCCTGCGGGCCGGGCACAGAACAACCGGATCGAAATCATGCTGCGGCGCCTGCCGTGATCGGTTCGATCTTGTTGTCGCGCTGGTCCTACAGCCTACTGGGCGTGCTGCTGCTGGCAGCCGTGGTGTGGTGGCTCGGGCCGCTGCTGCCGGCGCTGGAAGATTGGCCGCCCCGGCTCGCCACCCTGGTGTTGCTGCTGGGCGTCTGGCTGGCGGCCAACCTGCTGATCAGCCTGCGCGACAATGCCCGCGACAACGCCCTGACCGACGGCGTCGGCGGCGGCGATGCGGCCGGCGAAAAGGCCGCCATCGAAGCCAAGATCGGCACCGCGCTCACGCTGCTGAAACGCGCCCGCGGCCGGCGCGGGTTCCTCTACGAACAGCCCTGGTACGCGATCATCGGCCCCCCCGGCGCCGGCAAAACCACCGCCCTGCTGAACGCCGGGCTGGAATTCCCGCTCGCCGAGCAAATGGGCCGCGGCGCGCTATCCGGCGTCGGCGGCACACGGCAACTGGAATGGTGGTTCACCGAACAGGCCGTGCTGATCGACACCGCCGGGCGCTACACCACGCAGGATTCCGATGCAGCGGTGGATCG
Organism: Rhodospirillales bacterium; assembly: GCA_043746675.1. Taxonomy (GTDB): domain Bacteria; phylum Pseudomonadota; class Alphaproteobacteria; order Acetobacterales; family Acetobacteraceae; genus CAITOL01. The sequence goes on from JAYTQP010000077.1 coordinate 1,647, forward strand.
CGCCGGCTGGGATGCCTTCCTCGACCTGCTCAAGCGCACCCGCCCGCGCCAGCCGCTGAACGGGGTGATCATCGCCATCGCGCTCAGCGACATCGCCCAGGGCACTCCGGCCGAACGCAGTGCCCATGCCCGCGCCATCCGCGCGCGGGTGGTCGAACTGGAAACCAAATTCGGCCTGCGGCTGCCGGTTTATGCGCTGTTCACCAAGGTCGATCTGCTGGCCGGCTTCATGGAATTTTTTGAAGACCTCGACCGCGACGGCCGGGCCCAGGTCTGGGGCAGCACCTTCCCGCTCGCTATGCCGGCAGCCGACACGCTGGATCGCTTCACCGCCGCGTTCGACACGCTGCTGGAACGGCTCGGCCGGCGTTTGCTCGACCGCTTGCAGGCTGAACCCAACCCCGAACGCCGCGCCGCCATCGCCGGCTTCCCGACCCAGGTCGCCAGCCTGCGGGCGGCGATCACCCAGTTCGTCGGCGAAGCCTTCGGCGCCCAGGCATTGACCCCAGCGCCAATGCTGCGTGGCGTCTATCTCAACTCGGCCACCCAGGAAGGCACCCCGATCGACCGGCTGACCGGAAGCATCGCCCGCGCCTTCGGGCTCAGCCCGCAGCGGGTGGAGCGGCTGCGGCCGCAAGCCGGAAGAACCTATTTTCTGACCCGCCTGCTGCGCGACGTGGTGTTCAACGAAGCCATGCTGGTCAGCGGCGGTGCCGCCCCGAAGCGGCGCCGTAAATTCGTGACACTGGGCTTCGCGGCGGTGGCCGGCCTCATCGTCCTCGGCGCCGCCGGGGGGCTGTGGCGCGCCTATCGGGTTGGCCAGCAGGCGGTCACCTCGGCTGCAGACGCGCTGGCGCAGTACGACAAAGCCAGCGCCGGCCTGCCGCTCGATCCGGTCAACGATGCCGACCTCGCCCGCATCGTGCCGCTGCTGGATCAGGCCCGGGCCGCCCAGCAAAGCCAGGCCGCCGCGCCGGCCGGCTGGGCGGTGCTGGCGCAGGACGCCAAGATGAACGCCGGGCGCCGGGCGATCTACCGCCACGCGCTGGAACGGGTGCTGTTCCCACGGCTGATCTGGCGGCTGGAAGCGCAGTTGCGCGGCAATCTGACCAACCCGGAATTCGCCTACGAAGCCACCCGGATCTATCTGATGCTGACCGGGCAAGGCCCGGTCGATCGCGATCTGCTGCGGGAATGGACAAGCTTGGACTGGCAGGTGGCCGATCCTGGCCCCGGCGCTGCGGCGATGCGCGCCGCACTCGCCCGCCACCTCGATGCGCTGCTGGAAGAACCGCTGCCGCCGATCGTGCCGGACGGCGATCTGGTCGCCGCCGCTCGGGCAACCTTTGCGGATGTACCGCTCGCCCAGCGGATTTATTCCCGCATCGGCCCATCGGTCGCAGCCCAGTCGCTGCCGCCCTGGCAGCCCAGCACTGCGCTCGGGGCCGCCGGTGCGGTGGTGTTCGTGCGCGCCTCCGGCCGGCCGTTCACCGAAGGGGTGCCGGGATTCTACACCCCGGCCGGCTTCCACAAGGTGCTGCTGCCCTCGCTCGACCGCGCCACCCGCCAGGTCGCCGCCGAAGGCTGGGTGCTGGGCCAGAAAGTGAATATCGACCCCAGCGGCACCGGCATCCTGGCGCTGGAGCAGCAGGTGATCGCGCTCTATCTCGCCGACTACATCAAAATCTGGGATGCGGTGCTGGCCGACATCGCCATCACGCCGATGCGCAGCCTGCCGCAAGCAGCCCAGAACCTGTTCATCCTGGCCTCCGAGCGCTCGCCGATGCGGGCCTTGCTGGTTGCCGCGGCACAGCAGTTGCGACTGACCACGCGGGCCGATGCACCGACCACGAACACCGCCAACAACAGCGCCGCCCGCTTGCAGGCCGCCCTCGGCGCGCAGCCGATCGGCACCGTCGCCGCCAGCCCGGGGCACGAGGTAGACGCACATTTCAAGCCGCTGC
>JAYTQP010000078.1:0-12239 GCA_043746675.1 Rhodospirillales bacterium
GAAACCGCTGGCGATGGCGGCCGGGGCGGCGGTGGTGCTGGCGTTTCTGCCGGGCATGCCGCTGGTGCCGTTTCTGCTGCTGGCCGGCGGCGCCGGTGCCGGGGCGTGGTTTCAGTTCAACAAGCCGCCGGCCAATGCGGCTGGCGGCGCAATGCTGCCGGCCAACAGCGAACCGCCGATCGCGCAATCCCTGCGGATCGATCAGGTGCGGATCGAACTCGGCTTCGGCCTGCTGAGCCTGGCGAGCGGCGAACAGCCACGCCTGACCGAGCAGATCAAAAGCCTGCGCCGCGGCGTGGCGAGCGAAATGGGCTTCGTGATGCCGGCGGTGCGGATCCAGGATAATTTGCAGTTGGGCGCCGATGATTACGTGATCCGGATCAAGGAAGTGGAAGCCGGGCGTGGCGTGCTGCGCCCGACCATGCTGCTGGTGATGGACCCCGGCGGGCAGATGCCTGATCTGCAAGGCGAGACCACCACGGAACCCACCTTCGGCCTGCCGGCGATCTGGGTGGCCCCCGATCAGCGCGATGAGGCGACGTTCCGCAACTGCACCGTGGTCGATGCCGCCAGCGTGCTGACCACGCACCTGACCGAACTGGTCAAGCAGAACATGGCGGAACTGCTGTCCTATAGCGAAACCCAGAAGCTGCTGGACGATCTGCCGCCGGAACAGCAAAAGCTGATCGGCGATCTGGTGCCTGCCATGATCACGGTCGGCGGCATTCAGCGGGTGTTGCAGGCGTTGCTGACAGAACGCGTTTCGATCCGCGACCTCGCCACCATTCTCGAAGGCATTCAGGAAGCCTGCACCGGCCAGCAGCGTGGCACGGCGGCGATCGTCAGCATCGTGCGGGTGCGGCTGGCGCGCCAGCTCAGCGACGCCTGCCGGGGGCCGCGCGGCTATATCCCGATCGTGACCTTGTCGCCGGAATGGGAAATCGAGTTCGCCGATGCCCGCGTCGGGCCGACCGAAGATCGCAATCTGGCAATGGCACCGACCAAGTTGGCGGATTTCATGCAGCGCGTGCGCGGGGTGCTCGATCTGGCCATCGAGCAGGGCGATGCGCCGGTGCTGCTGACCAGCAGCGGCATCCGCACCCATGTGCGGATGATCATCGACCGAGTGCGCCCGGAGGTTTCGGTGCTGGCACAGACCGAAATTTCGCCGCGCGCGCGGCTGCGGACGGTCGGTTCGGTTTAAGTGTCCGTCCGGGAAGTCTGCCGGTTGAGGGCCGGCGCGGGATTTTTGCGGCCGGGAAGGAGGGGCCGCCGCCATGATGCTGGGACATCATGGCAAGGGTTCGACGCTGCCAGGCGCAAAAACCCCGCGCCGGACCGACCCGGCAGACTATCCGGACGGGCACTAAGGCGATGAGCGCCGCGCTGGCCGCATTTTTGCTGGCTTTTCCGGCGCTCTTTTCGATCGTCAATCCGCCCGGCGCGGCGTTTATTTTCAATGAGGTGGCGGCCGGCTACGACGCCGACGACCGTATCCGGCTGGCCAATCGGGTGGGGCTGTACTCGCTGCTGGTGATGCTGTGCGCATTGTGGGGCGGCGCCTATGTGCTCAGCTTTTTCGGGATTTCGCTGGCCGCTTTGCGGCTAGCCGGGGGAGCAGTGGTGGCGTTGCGGGCGTGGGATCTGCTGTCGGCCCCGGAACGGCAGGAGGCACGCAAGCAGGAGCAGGCGGGAGGGCCGCATGGCCGGGTGGAAGACATTGCGTTTTTTCCGCTGACGCTGCCCTTCACCACTGGGCCGGGTACCATCGCAGTGGCGGTGGCGCTGGGGGCCGGGCGGCCGGCGGCGTCACCGTTGTCGTTTTTTCTCGGCGTCTCCATGGCTGCGGCGGTGATCGCGGGGATCGTATGGTTCTGTTACCGGTCGGCCGATCAGGTCGGCGGTTGGATCGGTGGGTCTGCCCGGCGCACGCTGGCGCGGTTGTCGGCGTTTCTGCTGCTTTGTATCGGGGTGCAGATCATGATCAACGGCTTGCTGGAAGTTGCCGTGCAACTGCGCTGAGCGGGGAAAAAGCTTGCGGGGGCGCGTCAGACCGTGCTTAGTATTTAGCAATATCCGTGTATTTGGTTCGACTGCTCGTTTCGGTTGTCAATTTGTAGTGAACATAATGCGTTTTTTCATCGCTGACAGTTTACGATGCTTTTTCCCTAGGGCGCGGGCACTCTGCCGCGTTGCTGTTGTTGTTGCGTTGGCGCCCGCCGCAGCCTCGGCGACGCTGATCCAGGCTACCTACGGCAACGCACATGTGCAAACCGCCGACAGCACCGGATTATGCGCCGGAACCACGGTTTGCGTTCTGGGCACCGAGAACTTCGATTCCGTCACGACCGCGCAGTTGACCAGCACCGCAGGCTACACCACGGGCTTTGGATTGACCGGCGCGCAGACCATTTCCGGAACTATGGTTGCGGATGCGACCGCCAAGGCCACCGGCAACCTGATCAGCCAGCCGGCCAACGCCTACGGCGGCGCGGGCGGCATTGGAAACTATCCTGAATTATTCACCGGCAGCGAAACCCTATCGCTGAGTTCGAACGGGGTGCCGGGGGTCAACTACTTTGGGCTATGGATTTCGGCTCTGGACAAAAATAATTCGCTCCAGTTCTATAGCGGCTCGACGCTGCTGTTCAGTTTTACGCCTTCGACGATGCTGACGGCGATTAACGCGCGCAGCAATGCGTCGGCCTATTACGGCAATCCGAATAACCTTACCCAGGACACCACCGAGCCTTTCGCCTTCGTTAATTTCTTCGGCATCGGCGGCACGTTCGACAAGTTGTTGATTTCCAACTGCTGCGGCACCGGGTTCGAGTCTGATAATTATACGGTCGGCTACCGTAATCCCGCGACGGTGGTGGGAAATATTTTTGGTGTTGCTGAACCGGGCGGCCTTAGCCTGCTGGCCAGCGGGCTTGCGATGTTCGCCTTCGTGCGTCGCCGCGCTACTTCATACCAGCGGAGGCTATTCCGGTGGTGATATATTTCTGCAGGAATGCGAAGACGATGGTAACCGGGATCAGCGTCACCACGGTCATCGCCAGCAGATAGTGCCACTGCGTTTGCAACTCGCCCTGGAAGGATGCCAGGCCCAGTTGCAGCGTGAACACGTTTTCCCGATTGAGCACGATCAGCGGCCAGAGGAAATCGTTCCAGCGCCAGACCACGGAGAAGATCGCCAGCACGGCGAGCGCTGGGGCGGCCAGCGGCAGCACGATGCGCCAGAACAGCCGCCATTCGCTGGCATGGTCCATGCGGGCGGCATCGATCAATTCATCGGGGATGGTGAGCATGTATTGCCGCAGCAGAAACACCCCAGTGGGGGTTGCCGCGGGCGGCAGAATTACACCCCACAAGCTGTTGCCAAGATGCAATCGGGTGACCACTAGAAAGGCCGGCACCAGGATGACGGTGATCGGGATCATCAGGGTCGAGACAATGAAAATGAAAATGCCGTTGCGACCTCGGAATTCATACTTCGAGAGCGCGAAGGCGCACATCGCGTTGATCAGCAAGGTCAGCGCGGTCGCCGTCACCGTCACGATGACCGAGTTGGACAGATAGCGGCCGAAATTGAACTGTTTCAGCGGCTCCAGATAATTCTCCCAGGCAAAATGCAGTTCGCGCACCTGCACCGCGTCGGCGAGCTTGACCCGTTGCAGGCCGCCGTCAGGGTGGGCGGGATCGACCAACTGCAACTCGATGCCGACCCGGCGCACCATCGCGCGTTCGCCCTTGGTGCCATCGGCCAGCGGCACCAGAAATACCGGCAGCGGCTTGTCGTAGCCGGCGACCGCGATCTGCTTCTGCCCGGTCGGCATCAGCCCGGGCGGGAACTCCTGCAGGGCGGATTGGGTTTTGAACGAAGACAGCACCAGCCACATAACCGGCACGAACATCGCCAGAGTGCCGAACACCATCCAGGCCCAACTGACCCAATCCGTCCAGTTACCGCGCCGCCGGGCCAGGAAGCGGATCATGGTTTCGCTTTCATTGTTTGGCATTCATTGTTTCGAATTCACTGCTTCGCTCTGGCCGAGGCCAGCAGTTGCAGCAGGGTCAGCACCAGCAGCACGCCGCCGACCAGCATGGATGCGGCCGCTGCCAGCCCGAGGATATGCACCTGCCCGGCGAACGCGGTTTCGTAGATGTATTGCACGATATATTGCGTCGCCGTGCCGGGCCCGCCGCCGGTCAGCACGTAAATTTCATCGAACGCCTGCACCGCACGGATCAGGCCGAGCACCAGCACCACGGCCATGTTCGGCATCAGCAGCGGCAGCGTGATCCGCCAGAACACCCGCCATGGCGGGGTGCCGTCCATTTCCGCGGCCTCATACAAATCCGGCGGAATGGCCTGCAAGCCGGCGAGCAGGATGAGCACATAAAAGCCCATATGCGCCCAGACGCTGACCACCACGGTCCAGAGAAAGGACCAGCCGGGATCGAGCAGAAACGGCACGCGCTGGCCGCCCTGGCCGACGATGATGGCGTTCAGCACGCCGTCCGGCTGCAAAATCCATTTCCAGATCAGCGCCACCACGACCGGCGACAGCAGCACGGGATAGAAGAACACGGCACGGAAAAAGCCGCGCAACGGCATCTTGCGGTTCAACACCATCGCGGTGATCAGCGACAGCAGGATCATGGATACGACCTGGAAGGCAACGAACCAGATGGTGTTGTCCACCGACCGCCAGAACCGATCCTGCCGGCAACTGGCGATGACGAGATAATTGCCGCAATCCAGCAGCTCGGCGAAATTTTCGCCGCCGACGAACGGCCGCTGCGCCGGCATCAGCTCGATGCCCGAGGTTGTTGCATACCAGACGTTCAGGATCATCGGCAGCACGACGAAAATGCCGAACACCAGCAGGTTGGGCAGTACGAAAACATACGGCATGCGCGCGGCGCCGAGGCGCCTTTGCAGGGCCTCGAACGGCCAGTCGATGATCCTGACGATCGCGCGCATGCCGGCGGCCGGGGCTAGTTCGCGCCGGCCGCTTTCAGCCCGTCATTCATATCCGAAGTCATCCGCGCGAAGGCATCGGCAAGCGACATTTCGCCCGAAATCGCCTGGTTCAGGCGAACCGTGAGCGGGGTGAACAGCACCCGGTTCAGGCGATAGCCCTGCAACTGGAAGGCCACCGGCGATAGCGTTTTGGTGTTGGCGAACGCGGCGGCGAGCGACTTCTTCACCTGCGGCATGTCGGTCTGGTAGGCGATGCCCTTGGCCTGCAGGCCCTTATGGGCGGTAAGGAACAAGGTGCGGGCGTGGAATTCGGCGTAGATAGGTTCGCTGGCGAGATAATCCATCAGCTTGGCCACCTCGGCCGGGTGCTTGCTGGTTTTGTAGGCGACCAACGCCGCCCCGCCGGGCATGCCGCTGCAGGCCGCGGGGCCGCAGGGGTTGGGCACGCCCTGCCAGTCGAAGCCGTTGCCGACGGTTTTGGCGAACTGGCCGAACTGCCAACTGCCAGACATGTACATCACCACCTGGCCGTTGGCGAATTCCTCATTGGCACCGCGATAGGCCGCACCACCGACGGAACCCCAGAGCGATTTCGACATCGTTCCGTTCTGGTGCCAGTCATAGATCATGGTGGCCATTTTCTTCAGGCCGTCATCCACCAAAGCGGGCTTGCCGTCGTGGAAGAATTTGGCCCCCTGGCTGATCGCCGGCCCCGCCATGCGATGGCCGGAACGGTCCATCGCAATCGGGATCGGCACGTTGAGTTTGGTGGCGACCGCCTTGGTCGCCTTGGCCCAGTCTTCCCAGGTTGCTTTCGGCCCCGGAATGGCGATGCCGGCCTGCTGGAACAGGGTGACGTTGACGATCGGCATGGTGACCGTGAGCTGCGTCATCAGACCATAAATGCCCGCCGTCGCGCCGGGGGGGCGCACCCAGGGCAGCACGTCCTTGAAGTTGGTTTCCCAATAGGCCTTGTCCTTCAGGTAGGGGCTCAGATCGAGATAGTAGCTCGCCTGGCCGCCAAGGTCGGTCACCCGCGCCATATCGGGCGCCTGGCCGCTGCTGACGAGCGCCGGCAGATTGTCGGTGATGGTTTTGTACGGCACCCGGTCGAGCACGATTTTGATGTCGGGGTTGATTTTCTCGAAACGGTCGAGCAGGTCGCGCAGCACATCGCCCTCGTTGCCGTCCGAGTACCACATGATGCGCAATTCGGTTGCCGCGCGGGCCGGCGCGCTTGCCAGCAATGGCAGCGCGAGCAGGGCCGCGCCGGTTAGAATGGTTCGCCGCAGGATGGATTTCACGATGTTGTTTCCTCAGGGTTTCAATTCCAGCCGTTATAGGCTGGATGTTGGGCGGTGATGGGAAGTTCGACCCGCGTGCCGGTGCGCGCGGAGTGATAGATGGCAGTGACCAGTTCGAGCGACTGGCGGGCTTCGGCCACCGTTACCGGCGGCGGACCGCCGCTTTGCAGGGCGGCGTGCAGCAGCGCCAACTGGCCGGCGAAGCCTTCCTTGCCGAACGGTGCGCCGGCCAGCGCCGCATCCAGCCAGGCCTGATCTTTCGGCGCCCGCGGCAGGAAGTGCCATGGCTCCCGCGAGCTCATGTAAACCGGGCCGGCGCTTTCGATGGTGACATTCTCGGCCATGATCCGGATGCGGGTGATTTCGTTCGCCGACCCCAATGTTACCGACAGCATGGCCAGCGCGCCGCTTTGCATTTCCAGCAGCGCGCCGCCGCAATCTTCGGTTTCGATCGGGTTGACCCGGATCGCGGCGACACCGCTAACCGACTTGATCGGCCCGAGCAGCGTGGTCAGCATATCGTGCGCGTGGATGGCATGGCCGAGGAAGGCGCCGCCCAGCTCATACGCTTTGGTGCCGCGCCATTTGATGGCGTAATAATCGGCGCCGCGCGACCAGTGGGTTTCCACCGTGGCGAGGAAGATTTTTCCCAGCGCGCCGGTGGCCAGCAGATGTTGCGCCTTCGCCATGCCGTTGCCGAAACGCACTTGAAAAATCGGCATCAGCACCCGGCCGGCGCGGGCCGCGATGGCGGCGAGGGCATCGGCCTCCGCCACCGATCCGCACAGCGGCTTTTCGCAGATCACATGCTTGCCGGCTTGCAGCGCCCGCCTGACCGCATCGAAATGCAGGAACGGCGGCAGGCAGATGTCGATAATGTCGATGTCGGCACGTGCCAGCAGCGCATCATCATAGTCGGCATGAACAATGGCGTTGCATTGGCCCGCCAGTGCTGCGGCCCGCGCCACATCGCGGTCGCAGATCACCGCGACCTCATATAATTCGGGATTGGCGGTGAAGCCCTGCACATGCTGCGCGCCGATGCCGGCGCCGACGATGGCGACGCGATATTTCCAGCTCATGCCCGCGCCACCGAAGCTTCGCCGTCGGTTTTGCGGAACAGATGCGCCTGCCCGTCCGCAACCGAAACGCGCACCGCCGCGCCGTTGGCAAGCGCGGTCTGGCCGGGCCGGCGTACGGTGATGGGCGTGCCATTCGCCAAAGTTACGTACACGTAGCTCTCGCCGCCCATATGTTCGACCAGACCGACCGTGCCCGGCAGCCCGCCGCGATCGACGAAATCGAAATGCTCCGGCCGCACCCCCAAGGTTACCGGCGTTCCGACATTGGTGACGAAGCCGGGCAGTGCCAGCGTGCCCAGGCCCGCCACCGCAACCGCGCCGTCAACGATTTCGGCATCGAGAAAATTCATCCGCGGCGAGCCGATGAACCCGGCGACGAAACGGTTTGCCGGCGCATTGTAGAGCGTGAGCGGGCTGCCCGCCTGTTCCAGTCGGCCGGCCCGCAGCACCACGATGCGGTCGGCCATGGTCATCGCCTCGGTCTGATCGTGGGTGACGTAGATCATCGTTGCCTGCAGGCGCTTGTGCAGTTGCGACAGTTCGACCCGCATCTGCACGCGCAATTCGGCGTCCAGATTGGACAGCGGCTCGTCGAACAGGAAAATCCCCGGCTCCCGCGTGACCGTGCGCCCGATCGCCACCCGCTGGCGTTGGCCACCCGAAAGCTGGCCGGGTTTGCGGGCGAGCAGATGCTCGATTTGCAGCATCCGCGCCGCCTCGGAAATCCGGCGGTCCACTTCGGCGCGCGGCATGCGCTGATTTTCCAGGCCGAAGGCGAGGTTCTGCCGCACCGTCATGTGCGGGTAGAGCGCGTAGGACTGGAATACCATCGCCAGGCCGCGTTCGGCAGCACTGCGGTCGTTCACCCGGATGCCGTCGATCAGCACATCGCCGCCGCTCGGCCGATCCAGGCCGGCGATCATGCGCAGCAGGGTGGATTTGCCGCAGCCGGACGGGCCGACGAAGACCACGAACTCCCCTTCGGCAACATCCAGATCGATGCCGTGGATGACCCGCAGCGTGCCATAGTCGCGGACGATGCCCCGCAGGCCTAGGCTCGCCATCCTTGTTTCCTCACCCTATTCGTTACCGCAACCTACTCAGTCTCGTCGATTTCGGCAATCAATTCAAAACTGCGGCGGAAAATATTTCACACAGCACGGCCCGACCCGGCAGGTCCGGCGTGCCGATCACCACCAGCCCTGGCGACAGGCCCGCCGGGGCTGCGGTAAAAGACCAGCGCTCGGCGGCATATTGCAGCAGCACTGGCGATGCCTCCGGCCCCAGGTGACACATGCCTTTCACCCGCAGCACCGATCGCGGTAAATCGCCGAGCACTGCGCGCAGGCGATCACGATCGAAGGCGCGTGCGGCCGGCAAGGCGTAGGTCGGGAAGCCGTGGCCGATCGCCTCGGCTTGGAACCGGCTTGCCGCCGGGCGCGGTGGGGCGGCGAAGCTAAAGGCCGCGACCGCCAGTTCGGCACGCGCGGTGTCCATCAGCTGCGCCTCCGGCCGGATGGCGGCGATCCGCGCCCGCGTTGCCGCCAGTTGATCCGCACCCACCAGATCGCATTTGTTGAGCACAATAATTTCAGCGAACGCCATCTGCCGCAGGACGGTATCGCCGGTCCAGCGATCGGCGACCTGCGCCAGCAGCGCCGAGGCATCCGCCAGCACCACCAGCGGTTCGAGCGCGAAACCCGGTTCGATCAGCGCCAGTTGGGCGATTTTCCAAGGGTCGCTCACGCCGCTCGCCTCGACCACCACGTGATCCAGCCCGCGCCCGCCCATCGCCGCCAGCGCGTCGCCGAGATCGTCGCCCAAACTGCAACAAACGCAGCCATTGGTCAGCGCAATCGTTTCGCCATCCTGCGCCGCGATCAGCGCCGCATCGACGTTGATGGCGCCGAAATCATTCACCAGCACGCCCCAGCGTTTGGCGCCGCCGCGCAGCAGATGGTTGACCAAGGTGGTTTTGCCGGCGCCGAGAAACCCGCCGATCACGGTTAGCGGGATCATGAACCAATGAAGACCCGGCCACCCATCACCGTCGCCACGACTGGAATATCCTTGATCGTTGCAGGATCGACGGTCAACGGATCATCGTCCAGCACGGCGAAATCGGCGAATTTGCCGACCTCGATGCTGCCGACCAGGTGATCGAGTTTCAGCGTGTAGGCCGGCCCGATTGTGACCGCGTGCAGCGCCTGCGCGGCGGTGATCCGCTCCGCCGGCCCCAGCACGCGCCCGGCCGAGGACAGCCGATTGACAGCGCACCACATGGTGAAGCGCGGATCGACCGGGGTTACCGGCGTATCGGAATGGATCGCCAGCGGCACGCCGCAGGCAAGCGCGGTGCCGCAGGCGTCGAGATGGCGCACCCGCGACGGCCCCATGGTTAGCGCCGCATGCTGCTCCCCCCAATAGAAAATATGATTGGCGAACAGGTTCACGCACATGCCGAAAGTTTTCATCCGCCGAAAAATCGCCGCATCCGCCATCTGGCAATGTTGCAAGGTGTGGCGGTGGTCGGCCCGCGGATGTGCCGCGATCGCGCGGCCGATCATTTCGGTGGCGAGTTCGCTCGCCTCATCGCCGTTGGTGTGGATATGCAGTTGATGACCGGCGTTGTGATAGGCGGTGACGATCGCTTCGAGCTCATCGGGCGCCACGTACCAAAGCCCGTTCGGCGCGCCGTTGTGATAGAACGGCCAGCGCAGCCGGGCGGTGAAACCCTGGATGGAGCCGTCCACCACCAGCTTGACCAAGCCGAAATGGAGCTTGTCGGTCGATTGCGGCCGGAGTGCTGCGATGCGCGCCAACCCATCCGTCAGGCTATATTCGCGCGCCCGCATCGCCGGCACCAGGCGGATCGGAAAATCGGCGTCCTCGGTCGCGGCCTGCAACGCCGCGACATTATCCGGTGTCATCGCATTGGCCAGATCGGTGGAGGTGGTCACCCCGACGCGCTGGGCGATGCGGCCATAATCCCGCAGGCCCGGCACATCCAGCGCCCGCAGCAGCCCACCATCGCCGGTGGCGCGATTGGCCCGCCCCATCACCGCCGGGCCTTGCAGTTCGCCGGTCAGCCGGCCGGCGCCGTCGCGCACCAGGCCATCGAGATTGCTGTCCGGTGAAAATCCGGCCTTTTCCAGCACTGCGGAATTTACATTGAGAATATGGCCGGAAACATGCGCCACCACGATCATCCGGCGCGGTGAAATCGCGTCCAGATCGGCCGCTGTCATTCGCGGGCCGTCGAAGTAAATCGGATCGAACCCCCAGGCGACCAGCGGTGCCGTTGCATCCGGCATCGCCGCCGCGATCGAACGCAGGTAATCGACCACCGAAGCGATACTTTGAAACCCCCCGGCTTGCTGCCCGTCAGGCGAGGTGCGCGGGAAAAACCCGACATAAGGCGACCGCCACATCAGGCCGTCGGTGGCATGGCCATGGCCTTCGATGAAGCCGGGGACGATCACGTTGCGCGAAAACCTGCCGTCCAGCCGGCCACGGAACTGTGCCACGATCTCGGCGCCGCCGGTTGCCAACACCCGCCCGTCGCGCACCGCGACATGGGTGGCGAGCGGCAATGACGGATCGAGGGTGACGATCCGCCGCGCTACAAAAATGGTCACCGATTGGTCCTGCATCACGCCGCTCCTTGCTGGCGCCGAACCGGCGCACGATTCCGGGTATGGTTCCGTCTCGATACGCCGCTTTTGGTCCCATCCCAACGCCTGACTTTCCAGGTCACCTTGCGCTGGGTCGCCCGATGGACGATATGAGGCGTGGGAGGTCGGCGGCGGACGAGCGCCTCGCCAACCCGGTCAGGTCCGGAAGGAAGCAGCCGCAACGAGTCCCGTTTGGGTCGCTGTCCAGCCTCTCACCTCATCCCGCACCTAGGTCAGCATCGCGCAAGCCGCCTATTTCACCATGCGCCGCAGGCTTAGCGTCAGGATCACCAGACAGCCCACCAGCAACAGCGCCGCCCCAATCAGGCCCGACACCCCCGCGCCCTTTACCAAGACGGCGACAACTACGATCAGCCCCAGCACTTGCAGCGCCAGACTGCCGTCATCGACAAACAGGCTCAGTAGTTCTTTGAAGACAGAGATGATAAAGCTCATTGTGCAGCCCTCAGGTTGGAGTGAGCCGACCGCATCATCGACACGGCGGCAAAAGCAAAGGCGCAGAGCACCGCAAGAATACCCAGCAGCGAGAGATCGGCCCCCGGCCATGACGCGCCCAGCCCCTCGCCAGCCCAGAACACGCCGAACGCGGTCAGCATCAGCCCCACCGCGAATTTAAGAGCATTTTCAGGCACTTGGCTTAGCGGCCTATGGGCCATCGCGCCGATAATCAGCACAACCAGCACCGCCGCCAACGCGCCCATCCCGGCATAGGCCGTCATACCATGCGCCGTGCCGACCGCGATCACGATGAACACCACCTCGACCCCTTCCAGCAGCACCGCTTTGAACGCCGCCATCCCGGCCATGTAATCCGCCCGCTTCTCTGCCGCCTGCCGCTTCAGAATGTCGGTCTCTTTGGCGAACGCCGCGTCCTCGTCATGCAGCGCGATAAAGCCAGAGGCGCGCAGGATCGCCTTGCGCAGCCAGCGCATGCCGAACAGGATCAACAGCACCCCCACCATGAATTGCAGCACCTGCAACGGGATCAGCGCGAATAGCGGCCCAAAGATCAGCACCAACACCACCAGCAGCGCCAGCGCCAGCGCCGAGCCCACCAGCGCGGGACGCCAGCTCCGCGTCAGCGCCACCGCCAGCACAATGGTAAACGCCTCCACCACTTCGACGAAAGAGCCTAGGAAGGCCGCGGTTACGGTGGGCATTATCGCAG
>JAYTQP010000079.1:0-1589 GCA_043746675.1 Rhodospirillales bacterium
ACCTTCAGCCCGAGACTGTCGATATTGGCCATGATCTCATCGGCATCGCCGCCGGGATCGACCACCATCGCGCGCTTGCTCTCCTCCTCCCACAGCAGCGAGCAATTCTGCTCGAACGGGGTGACCGGCAGAATGGCAATCTTGAAGTCAGGCATAGCGTTTCGCTTCCTCAGTATTCAGTTCATCAAAGCACCAGGGGGAAAAGTTTTTTGGTTCTTTTTTTCAAAAAAGAACCGCTTGCTTCACCTGCCCAGCGCCATCGCCAACGGCGGCGGCACGTCGGCGTCGATCGGGCAGACATAGGGATGCACGGCCACGCGTTCGGCCAGATCGGCCTTGGCTGCGGCGATCAAGGCCGGGTTGCGCAAGGCCTCCACCGCGGTTGCCGCCAGCACTTTGGCCGCATGCACCATGCCCTTATGGGCGATGCCGGATTTGCCCTGCGCGGTCAGTTGCCAGGAATGGCCGGGCGTGCCGATCGCGTAAGTGGCGCCGCGGATTTGCGCCGTCGGCACCACCCAGGAAACATCGCCGACATCGGTGCTGCCAACCCCGCCAGTGCCGTTCGCGCCAAGCGGGATGATCCGGTCGGCCAGCGGAACGGTGGCATCCGGTTTCATGCCGAAACGAAGAAACGCGCCGGCGATGTCGTCCGGCCGCAGGGTGGCGCGAATTTCCTCGGCGTAGCGTCGGTCCTCGGCGTCCCATTCCGGCGGGCCGAGGCGCACCAGGCTGTCATACAGCGCCTGCTCCAGCGGCGCGTTGGCCAGCAGGTTGGACATCCCGGTGATGGTGCGCGGCGCGACCCGGGTTTCGGTCATCAGGGCGGCGCCCTCGGCGATTTTCTTCACCCGCGCGATCAGCCCATGCAGTTCCGGCAGTTCGTGGGCGCGGATCAGATAGCGCACCTTGGCCCGCGCCTGCACCACGTTCGGCGCCACCCCACCGCCATCGAGCAGCGCATAGTGGATGCGCGCGTCGGACGGCATATGCTCGCGCATGTAGTTCACCCCGACATTCATCAGCTCCACCGCATCCAGCGCGGACCGGCCGAGATGCGGGGCGGCGGCGGCATGGCTGGCGCGGCCATGGAAGGTGAAATCCACCTGCACATTGGCCAGCGAATTGGCCGGGTTGACCGCGGCGAACGGCGCCGGGTGCCAGCTCAGCGCGATATCAACATCCTTGAACGCGCCTTCGCGCACCATGAACAATTTGCCGGCGCCGTTTTCTTCCGCCGGGCAGCCGTAATAGCGCACCCGTCCCTTGATGCCCTGCGCCGCCAGCCAGTCCTTCACGGCCACGGCTGCGAGCATGCTGGCGGCGCCGAGCAGATTGTGCCCGCAGGCGTGGCCGGCGTCCCCGGTCGGCCGGTGCTCGGCAACGCCGGCTTCGTTGGACAGGCCGGGCAGCGCGTCGAATTCGCCGAGGATGGCGATCACCGGGCCTTCGTCGCCGGCCTCGCCCACCATCGCCGTCGGCAGGCCCGCAACCCCCGAGGTCACCCGGAAGCCTTCGCGTTCCAGCATCGCCACATGCTCGCCCGCCGAGCGGGTTTCCTGAAAACCGAGCTCTGGCATGTCCCAGAT
>JAYTQP010000080.1:0-3540 GCA_043746675.1 Rhodospirillales bacterium
GCCCGCAGCGTTACCGGAATGGCGGTTTCCGGCAATGCATGGCAATGGTGGGGTTCGGCTGCCGGCATCTATGAACGCGGTTTCCGCCCGGAATCCGGCGCGGTGCTGAATTTCCGCTCCACCGGCCACATGCAACTCGGCCATGTCGCGGTGGTCGCGCGCGTGATCAGCACGCGGGAAATCGAAGTCGATCACGCCAACTGGGCCGGCGCCGGGGTTGCCCGCGGCGTCGCCGTGCTCGATGTGTCGCAAGCCAACGACTGGTCGGCGGTGCGCGTCGCGCTCGGTCATGGCGGCACCTACGGCAGCGTCTACCCCACCTACGGCTTCATCTATAACCGCCCGGATCATGGCCAGATGATCGCCAACAGCCTGGCGCACCCGCCGGCCGCGCCGCGGTTCGAGGAAGTGGCCGAAGCCCGCCCGGAGACCCGCCACAAGATGGCGACATACAGCGAAGGCAACAGCGGCCGTTAACGCGCGCTCAGCGCGGCAACATTGCTGGCATGCCGTGCGTCGGCGGCCGGGGATGTTCGAGGTAGCGGCGGCGATAATCGGCCGGCGGATGGTTCGGGAACCATAGCGCAACCGCCAGCAGCGCCGCCTGGGCAACCAGCAACACTGCGGCAACCGCCAGCCGCACGCTCAAAACACCCCCCCGGCGCCAGACATCCAAGCCCACAGCATAATGCCATGGGCCCCGGCCAACCCCAGCAGCGCCAGCCCGCGCAGCCAAGCCGGCCGCCCGACCAGCAGCCGGTACAGCGCGAACAGGAAAGCCGGGTTGGTGGCCACGTAGCGCGGCTGCGAATCAAGCCCGGTCGCCAGTGGCAGCACAACGCACACCGCCAGCAGACAGGCCTCGGCAAAGTGCCGATACCAGCACAGGCCGGCGATCACGGCGATGCCCAGCAGCGCCCAGCAGGCCGCATAGCTCGCACTCGGCCCGCCCATCGGCCCGGCCAGCGCGCCCCAGTCGGCGCGGTGCAAGCCATCGGCCAGGATCGCCACCGGACCACGCCAGACCCGACCCCAATCGATCTGCACATGGCTGAACGCCATCGCATCGCCAACGCTGGCATATTGCGCCAGCATGAAGACCGAAAGCCCCAATGGCGCGATCGCCAGCGGCAACAGGCCGTTGGCCAAAGTGGCCTGCCAATCCGGCGCATGCCGCAGCCGCCAGCAATGCCGCACCCGCTCCCCGGCGATGATCAGCGTGAGCGCGATGCCGGTCGGCCTGGTCGCACTCGCCAGCGCCGCCAGCAACGC
The DNA here is from genome assembly GCA_043746675.1 of Rhodospirillales bacterium. Taxonomy (GTDB): domain Bacteria; phylum Pseudomonadota; class Alphaproteobacteria; order Acetobacterales; family Acetobacteraceae; genus CAITOL01. The sequence continues at coordinate 1,273 of JAYTQP010000080.1, forward strand.
CGCCGTCAGCGGCCGGCCGGTCGCCAGCGCCAACAGGCAGCCGGCGCTGAGCAACGCGAATAGGCTTTCGGTGTAGACCGCCGAAAAGAAATGCGCGTTCGGCATCACCAGCACCAGCGCGATCCACAGCGGCAGCCGGATGGCGCCGAGCCGGCCGAGATAGGCCGCGCCGACCGCGATGAACCCGACCAGAAACAGGCTGGAAAGCAGCACCCCGGCAAGCCGCGCCGACCATGGCGCGAGCTCGGTCACCCCGAACAGCAGCATCGGATAGAGCGGGAAGAAGGCCCAGTTCGGATAGCTGCCGCGGTCGCCGAATTGGGTATCGACGCCGTAGCCGGAATGCGCCAGCCGCTCGTACCAGTCACAATCGAAATGGCACATAGCCTCCGCCAACCCACCCCAGGGTTGGCCCACCGCGGCATAAACCGCCAGCCGCAGGGCAACCCACAGCACGATGATGCCGAAGATGTTTCGGGCCATCGAAGATTGGCCGCCCGACGCAACAATGCTGTTTGACATGCGCCGCTGTGTGTCGCGCCGGGTGGTTTCGGTCAAGCGCCGTCTCCGCGCACCACGCCCAGATGCGGCGCCGTTACCGCCTCGATCCGTTCGAACAAATGCGCCATCGTGAACGGCTTGCGGATAATGCCCTCGGCAGCAACCGCAGCGCCCGGATCGAAGCTGGCATGCCCGGTCATCAGCAGGCTGCGCAGCGTCGGCCGCAGCAGGCGGGCCTCGCCGATCAGCGCCAGCCCGTTCATCCCCGGCATCACATAGTCGGTCAGCAGCAGATCGTAGCTGCCGCCGTGCCCGTCGCGCGCCAGCCGCAGCAGCGCCAGCGCCTCGGCGGCGTCCGCAGCGCGCGTAACAAAGTGGCCGCGCTCGGTGATCATTTCAGCGGTGATCTCGCCCACCAGCCGATCATCGTCAACCAGCAGAATGCGCAGCTTGCGGCAGCCCCGGTCGCCGGCAACCGGGGCCGCGATGGCGGTCGGCGGCGTAAGCGCAACGGCTGCGGCGCGTGGCAGCAGCAGGGTCACCGCGGTGCCATTGCCGGCGCGGCTGGCGATGCGCACATCGCCGCCGGATTGCGTCGCCATGGTCTGCACCTGGGCCAGACCAAGGCCGGAGCCATGCCCGGCCGGCTTGGTGGTGAAGAACGGCTCGAACACCTGGGCGATCAGATCGTCCGGAATGCCGTCGCCGGTGTCGCGCACATGGATGGCGACGAAAGCACCGGGGCTGGCGATCGCCCCCATCGGCAACACCTCGGGCAGGTGCACCGGCTCGGTGCAGATGGTCAGCACGCCGCTGCCGTTCATGGCGTCGTGCGCATTGATCGCCAGGTTCATCAGCGCGATCTCGAGTTGACCGGGATCGACCATCACAGGCCCCATGCCGGGCACGTCCGCTGGTGCGAGTTCGGTATCGATGCGGATGCCGCGACCGAGGGTGCCGACCAGCAGGTCCGACAGGCCGGCGATGACCGCGTTCAGGTCGGTCGGTTCCGGCAGCATGCGCTGGGCGCGCGAAAAGGTCAGCAACTGGCCGGTCAGCCGCGTGCCGCGCCCGGCGGCCTGCAAGGCGCCGCCGACCAGGCTGATCAGTTGCAAATTGCTGTCCGCCCGCGCGGCATCGCCGCGGCCGGGCAGATCGGGGATCCGCCGCCGCAGGATTTCCAGCGACCCGACCACCGCGGTCAGCAGATTGTTGAAATGATGCGCGATGCCGCCGGCAAGCTGGCCAACGACCTGCAGCTTCTGCGCCCGGCGCAGTTCGGCGTCGGTACGCGCGCGCTCGGTAACCTCCGTCTGCAGGCGGTTGCGGCTTTCCACCAGATCGCGGGTGCGTTCCCCCACCCTGGCATCGAAGCTGGCATGCAGATCTTTCAGTTCGGCGACCTGCGCGCGCTGCCGCCGGCCGATGGTGACGAACAGTTCGGCCAGTTCGTTCAGTTCGGTGCCGCCACCCCTGACCGGCGCGGTCACGCTGAGGTCGCCGCTCGCCCAGCGCCGGGCAACCTGGAGCAGGCCATGCACCGGCCGACCGATCAGCAGCACGCCGACGACCAGCCCAAGCCCGATCGAGGCAGTCGCACCGCACAGCAGCAGCAGCACAACGTGCGCCCGGGCGATCGCTGCTGCCGAGGCCAGCAGGCTGGTCGGCACGCTGATGGTTATGAACAGGCCGGTGCCATGCGGCCCTGCTCCCAAACTGCCGCCGCCCAAACTGTCGCCCACCGGCACGTAGGCGACCAGCCGCCCC
>JAYTQP010000081.1:0-2513 GCA_043746675.1 Rhodospirillales bacterium
TGCAAGCCGAACTGCGGCTTCAACAGGCAGCATTCAACAATTCCGTCGAAGGCCAAACCATCAAAGTGCTGTTCACCGGCCTTGGCCGCCGCGACGGCCAGATCGGCGGCCGCTCGCCCTGGCTCCAACCCGTTCACGCAATCGGTCCGGCAACCCTGATCGGCCAGGAAGTGCGGGTGCAAATCACCGCCGCCCACCCCAACTCTCTGACTGGAACCATTGTTACCACCCCGCATCGCATGGAGGTTGCCCCCGCTTGACCCAGATCATCGCGACTTCGGCTTCCCGCCCCGCCGCCGCCGACAGCAAGGCCGTGACCCTGCATTTCGACGACAACACCCTGCTGGCGCTGCTGCTCGGCGATCACGACCGGCACCTGGTGCGCCTCCAGCAGGGTCTCGGGGTCCGATTGTCGTGCCGTGGCAACCGGGTGGCGATCGCGGGGGACATCGCACGGGTCGATCTGGCGCAAACCGCGCTCACCGGCCTCTACCGGCGGCTGGAACGCGGCGAAATCATCACCGCGTCCGACGTCGATGCCGCCATGCGGATGAGCGAGGTGGAAGACCCCCGCCTGCCGCTGTCCGACCTGCCGGCCATCCGCACCAAGCGCGGCGCCGTCGGCCCGCGCAGCCCCGGCCAGGCCCGCTACATGGACATGCTCGCCAAGCACGAAATGGTGTTCGGCATCGGCCCCGCCGGCACCGGCAAAACCTACCTCGCCGTCGCCCAGGCGGTCGCCATGCTGCAAGCCGGCAAGGTCGATCGCATCGTGCTGTCCCGCCCGGCGGTCGAAGCCGGCGAACGGCTCGGGTTTCTGCCCGGCGACCTGAAGGAAAAGGTCGATCCCTACCTCCGCCCGCTCTACGACGCGCTCGGCGACATGCTGCCCGGCGACCTGATGACACGGCGGATGACATCGGGCGAAATCGAGGTCGCGCCGCTGGCCTTCATGCGCGGCCGCACCCTCGCCCACGCCTTCGTCATCCTCGACGAAGCCCAGAACACCACGCCCATGCAAATGAAAATGTTCCTCACCCGCATGGGCGAGGGCACCCACATGGTCATCACCGGCGACCTCACCCAGATCGACCTGCCGCCGGGCGTCCGCTCCGGCCTGCGCGATGCCCTCGATACGCTCGAAGGCGTGCCCGGCATCATGGTCAACCGCTTCGATGTCCGCGATGTCGTGCGCCACCCGCTGGTCGGACGCATCGTGGAAGCCTACGATGCCCGCGCCCGCGCCGAAAAGGAAACCAGCGCGCGCCGCCAACCGCCAGAGGTCGCAAACAGGTAAATGGACGCCGCCCAGACTAGTCGCCCCGCTCGGACCCACCGGTCCAATGCGGGGATCACGGTAATCGTTGCCGATCCCACCTGGCGGCGCCTGATCCGCCACCCCGAACGCGTGGTGCGCCGCGCTGCGGCGGCCGCAGGCTGTGCCGCAACCTTCGTGCTGGCCGACGACAGCGCGATCAAACGCCTCAACGCCCGCCATCGCGGCCGCAACCAAGCCACCAACGTGCTGACCTTCGATGAAGGCGTCGGCGGGGGAGAAATCGCCCTCGCGCTCGGAACCGTCGCCCGTGAAGCCGCCCGCGAAGGCCGTCGCCCCGCCCACCACCTCGCCCACCTCGTCATCCACGGCGCGCTCCATCTGCAAGGCCACGATCACGCCCGCGCCGGCGATGCCATCCGCATGGAAATGGCCGAAACCCGCCTGCTCGCCCGCATCGGCGTGCCCAACCCCTGGCGCCGGCGATGAGCGGGGGACGCCCGGGCCTGATCGACAAATTGCGCCATCGCCTCGGCCGCCGCATCCCCGAACCCAATTTCCGCCACAGCATCGCCGAACTCGTGCAGGAAGCCGCCGACGCCCCGGAAACCCCCGGCGAAATGCCGGACCTCGACCGCCAGGAACGCGCGCTGCTCGCCAACGTGCTGCGCCTGCGCGGCATGTCGGCCGACGATGTGATGCTGCCGCGCGCCGACATCGTCGCCATCTCCGTCGATACCACCCTCCCCGACGCCCTGGCGCTGATCCGCGACGACGGCCATTCCCGCCTGCCGGTCTATCGCGACCAGCTCGATAACATCGTCGGCATGGTCCACATCAAAGATGTCTTCGCCTATGTCGGCCGCGCCGAGGAATTCAAGCTCGAAGCCATCCTCCGCCGCCCCCTCCTCGTCGCCCCGCAAATCCCCGTCCTCGACCTGCTGCTCCAAATGCGCCAAGCCCGCATGCATCTGGCCCTGGTGGTCGACGAGTACGGCGGCATCGACGGACTGATCACCATCGAGGACCTGGTCGAGGAAATCGTCGGCGACATCGCCGACGAACACGACGAAGTGCTCGGCCCGCTGGTCACCGAACGCGCCGACGGCACCCTCGACATGGATGCCCGCCTCCCCATCGCCGACTTCGAAGCCCGCATGGGCGCGGTGCTGACCGACGACGAACGCGACGCCGACATCGACACGCTCGGCGGCCTGGTCTTCTCCCTCGCCGGCCG
>JAYTQP010000082.1:0-4192 GCA_043746675.1 Rhodospirillales bacterium
CGCCTGCCAGCGCACCGGGGTGAAGTTCGTGACCACCTACCACGGTGCCTATAACGAGGACCTGCCGTACAAGCGCCGCTACAACGCCGTGATGGCGCGCGGCGAGCGGGTGATCGCGATCAGCAACTTCATTGCCGGGCTGATCCGGACGCGCCACGGCATCGACCCGGCGCGCATTCGGATCATTCCGCGCGGCGTCGATCCGGCGATTTTCGATCCCGCTGCGGTCACCTCGGAACGCATCATCGGGCTTGCGCGGAAGTGGCGGCTGCCGGACGGCCAGCCCACCATCATGCTGCCGGGACGGTTGACGCGTTGGAAGGGTCAGGCGGTGCTGATCGCGGCGCTGGCGCAAATGCGGCATCGCGACGCGGTGGTGCTGCTGGTTGGCGCCGACCAGGGGCGCGACAAATTCTCCCGTCAGATCGCCGAGCAGGCGGCGCGGCTGGGTGTGGCCGAGCGAGTGCGGATGGTCGGCCAGTGCGACGACATGCCGGCGGCGTTTATATTGTCCGACGTGGTGGTGAACGCCTCGACCGACCCGGAAGCCTTCGGCCGGGTGGTGATCGAGGCGCAGGCGATGGCGCGCCCGGTGATCGCCAGCAACCATGGCGGCGCTGCGGAAACGATCACCCCCGATGTGACCGGCTGGCTGGTGCCGCCCGGCGATGCGGCCGCGCTGGCCGCCGCGTTGGATTACGTGCTCGGTCTGTCGGCCGAAGCGCGGGCCGCGTTTGGCGCTGCGGCGCGGGCCGATGTGTCGCGCCGCTACACGGTCGCGGCGATGCAGGACGCCACCATCGCGGTTTACCGCGAACTGCTGGGATGAAGCGCATCTTGGTCATCCGGCACGGCGCGATGGGTGACTTTGTGCTCTCGTTCACCCCCTTCGCCGCCATCCGCGCCCATCATCCGGACGCCGAGATTACCTTGCTGACCACGCGGCCATTTGCCGAATTGGCCGAGGCGGCGCCGTGGTTCGATCGGGTGGTGGTCGATGCGCGGCCGGCCTGGTGGAACCTGCCCGGGCTTTGGCGGTTGCGCGGACAGGTGGCCGGATTCGATTTTGTTTATGATTTGCAAACGTCCGGCCGGTCGAGCCGGTATTTTCGCCTCGCCGGCCGTCCGCTTTGGTCCGGCGTTGCGGCGGGGTGTTCGCATCCGCAAACCGGCCCGGCGCGGGCGGCGATGCATACGATTGAACGGCAACGGGACCAGTTGCGGCTGGCCGGGATTGCTGATTTTCCGGCGCCCGACCTGCGATTTCTCACCGGGCGGGCTACGCCGAAGCTGCCGGATCGGTTTGCGCTGCTGGTGCCGGGCGCGGCGTTGCACCGGCCGGAAAAGCGGTGGCCGGCGGCGCTTTATGGCGGGTTGGCGGCGGCGCTGGTTGCGCGCGGGATGACGCCGGTGATCATCGGCGCCGGGGCTGATCAGTCATTGGCCGCAGTTATCGGCGCCGTTTGCCCCGGCACCATTGATCTAACCGGGCGCACCGCGCTGCTCGACCTGTTCGCCATTGCCACCCGCGCGGAACTTGCCGTTGGCAACGACACCGGACCGATGCATATCGCCGCTGCATCCGGCTGCCGCTGCATCGTGCTGTTTTCCGGCGCGTCCGACCCCGCGTTAACCGCCCCGCGCGCCCCCGATGGTGGCTGGCCTGCGGTGCTGCGCGCGCTTGTTCTGGCCGATTTGAGCCTGGACAGGGTTGTCGCCGCGGTCGGCTGAGGTCATAGAAGCCGACCTTCCATCCCGAGGAGTAAAACCACAATGCCCGCGATCACCCTGCCCGACGGTTCCGTACGCCGTTTCGATGCGGCGGTGACGGGGACGACCGTGGCGGCCGATATCGGCCCTGGGCTGGCGCGCGCGGCATTGGCCATGCGGGTGGATGGCAGGCTGGTCGATCTGTCCAGCGAAATCGCTGACGATGCTGCGGTGACGTTCGTCACCCGCCGCGATGAAACCGCGCTCGAAATGATCCGGCACGACTGCGCCCATGTGCTGGCCGAAGCGGTGCAGTCGCTCTATCCCGGCACCCAGGTCACCATCGGCCCGTCGATCGAGAACGGCTTCTATTACGATTTCGCCCGCAATGAGCCGTTCACGACCGAGGATTTCCCCGCCATCGAGGCGCGGATGCGCGAAATCATCGCCCGCAACGCGCCGTTCGCGCGCCGCGTGATGCCGCGCGACGAAGCCATCGCCTTCTTTCTGGTCAAGAACGAAAACTACAAGGCCGAACTGATCCGCGATCTGGCTGAGAGCGAAACCATCACGCTGTACAGCCAGGGCGACTGGATCGATCTTTGCCGTGGCCCGCACATGCGCGGCACCGGCGATGTCGGCACCGCCTTCAAGCTGATGAAAACCGCCGGTGCCTACTGGCGCGGCGATCATCGCAACCCGATGCTGTCGCGCATCTATGGCACCGCTTGGCGCGACGGCAAGGAACTCGACGCCCATCTGCACATGCTGGAAGAAGCCGAAAAGCGCGACCATCGCCGCATCGGCAAGGATATGGGGCTGTTCCACCTGGGCGAAGAAGCCGTCGGCAGCGTGTTCTGGCATCCGAAGGGCTGGAAGCTCTATCGCACGGCGGAGGAATACCTCCGCCGCCGCCTCGAATCCGGCGGCTATCAGGAGGTCAAAACCCCGCAACTGGTCGATCGCAGCCTGTGGGAACGCTCCGGCCACTGGGAAAAATTCCGCGAACATATGTTCCTCGCCCGCGTCGAGGAGGAAGAAAAAACCCTCGCGCTGAAACCGATGAACTGCCCCGGCGCGGTGCTGATCTTCAACCAGGGCCTGCGCAGCTACCGCGAACTGCCGCTACGGTTTTCCGAATACGGCCAGTGTCATCGTTACGAGCCATCCGGCGCGCTGCACGGCATCATGCGGGTGCGCGCCTTCCAGCAGGATGATGCGCATATTTTCTGCACCGAAGATCAGATTGCCAGCGAAACCGTGCGTTTCGTCGATCTGCTCGGCAGCATCTACAAGGATTTCGGCTTCCCCGAATTCCGGGTGAAATTCTCCGACCGCCCGGCCGTGCGCGCTGGCACCGACGACGTGTGGGATCGGGCCGAGGGCGCGCTGGCGGAGGCCTGCAAGGCGGCCGGGGTGGAGTACACGATGAACCCTGGCGAGGGCGCGTTTTACGGCCCGAAGCTGGAATTCGTGCTCCGCGACGCCATCGGCCGGGACTGGCAATGCGGCACCTTGCAGGTGGATTTCGTGCTGCCCGAGCGGCTCGATGCCGAATACGTCGATGCCGACGGCGCCCGCAAACGGCCGGTGATGCTGCATCGCGCCATCTTCGGCAGCTTCGAACGCTTCCTCGGCATTGTCATCGAGCAATATGCCGGCCGCTTCCCGGTCTGGCTGGCGCCGGTTCAGGTTGTCGTCGCCACCATCGTCTCGGACGCCGATGCCTACGCCCAGACGGTCGCGGCAGCACTGCGGAAGGCTGGGATCGTGGTGAAAACAGACCTCACCAACCAGAAGATCAACGCCAAGGTGCGCGAACACAGCGTCCAGCACGTGCCGGTTATCGTCGTCGTTGGCCGCAAGGAAGCCGAGCAGGGCACCGTCGCGTTGCGCCGCTTGGGCGGGGAGGCGCAGACCGTGCTGCCGCTCGATGAGGCGGTTGCCCTGCTGACCGCCGAAGCCTCAGCACCTGACCTGCGCCCGGCGAGCGATCAGGCGGCTTGAAAATCGGCGGATAGACGCGCAAGTTGCCGACGCTTCCATCACTGCTATAGGAGACCACCATATCCCGAGGACCCATGCCGGCACCGCCCACCCGCGACGGGCCACGCGTTAACGAAGAAATCCGCGTTCCCCAGGTGCGCCTGATCGATCAGGACGGGGAAATGCAAGGGGTGCTCAGCACCCGCGACGCGATCCTGCGGGCTTACGCCGTCGGGCTCGATCTGCTTGAGATTAGCCCGAACGCCGATCCGCCGGTCTGCAAGATTCTGGATTTCGGCAAATACAAATACGAAATTCAGAAAAAGAAGAACGAGGCGCGTAAAAAGCAGAAAGTGGTCGAGATCAAAGAGATCAAGGTCCGACCCAACATCGACGAAAACGACTACCAGGTGAAGCTGCGGGCGATGAAATCGTTCGTCGGCGAAGGCGACAAGGTGAAGGTTACCCTGCGCTTCCGCGGCCGTGAAATGGCGCA
>JAYTQP010000083.1:0-11013 GCA_043746675.1 Rhodospirillales bacterium
GGTTTCGGCGCGCATGAATTCGCGGCGCTGGGCGTAAACTTCCTTGCGCTGATTGTTCATCACGTCGTCGTATTTCAGCACGTTCTTGCGGGTGTCGAAGTTGCGGGCCTCGACCTTTTTCTGCGCTTTTTCCAGCGCCTTGTTGATCCAGGGATGCACGATCGCCTCGCCATCCTTCAGCCCCAGGCGGGACAGCATGCCGCCCATCCGGTCGGAGCCGAAAATGCGCATCAGATCGTCTTCCAGCGACAGGAAGAAGCGGCTGGCGCCGGGATCGCCCTGGCGGCCGGAACGGCCGCGCAACTGGTTGTCGATGCGCCGGCTTTCATGCCGCTCGGTGCCGATTACGAACAGCCCACCGGCCGCCTTCACCACTTCATGCGCGGCAGCGACCTCGGCGCGGATTTTTTCCGCGCGCAGCTTCAACGCGGTCTCGTCGGTGATCCCGGCCAGTTCCAGCTTGATCCGCATGTCGACGTTGCCGCCGAGCTTGATGTCGGTGCCGCGGCCGGCCATGTTGGTGGCGATGGTGATCGCGCCGGGCGCGCCGGCCTGGGCGATGATGCCGGCTTCCTGTTCGTGGAAACGGGCGTTCAGCACCTTGTGCGGCACTTTTCGTTTTCGCAACAACTCGCTGAGCTGCTCGCTGCGTTCGATGCTGGTGGTGCCGACCAGCACGGGCTGGCCGCGCAGCCGCGCCTCGTCGATCAGAATGGCGACGGCGTTGTATTTTTCGTCCGCCGAACGATACACTTCATCATCGTCGTCGCGGCGCGTCACCGGCACGTTGGTGGGGATATCGACCACATCGAGCTTGTAGATTTCCGCCAGTTCGTCGGCTTCGGTCATCGCCGTGCCGGTCATGCCGGCGAGCTTGGGATACAGCCGAAAGTAGTTCTGGAAGGTGATCGAGGCGAGGGTCTGGTTTTCCGCCTGCACGGTGACGAATTCCTTCGCCTCCAGCGCCTGGTGCAGCCCTTCCGAATAGCGCCGCCCTTCCATCATGCGGCCGGTGAATTCATCGATGATCACCACCTTGTCGTCGCGCACGATGTAATCCACATCGCGGGTGAACAAGGTGTGCGCCCGCACCGACTGGGTCAGGTGATGCAGCACGGTGACGTTGAAAATATCGTATAAATTGCCCTCGGTGACGATGCCGGCGTCGCGCAACATGTCCTCGCCGGTTTGCGAGCCCGCTTCGGTCAGCGATACGGTTTTGAACTTTTCTTCCTTGTCGTAGGTCGAAGGGTCCTTCACCAGTTCGGCGACCACGGCGTTGACGCTGCGATACAGGTCCGAACTATCCTCGGCCGGGCCGGAAATGATCAGCGGCGTGCGCGCCTCGTCGATCAGGATCGAATCTACCTCATCGACGATGGCGTAGCTGAAGGTGCGCTGGACCATGTCCTCCAGCCGGTATTTCATGTTGTCGCGCAGGTAATCGAAGCCGAATTCGTTGTTGGTGCCGTAGGTGATGTCGGCGGCATAGGCGGCGCGGCGGTCGTCCTCCTCGATCCCATGCACGATCACGCCGGTGGTCAGGCCGAGGAAGCCGTAAATCTGCGCCATCCATTCGCTGTCGCGGCGGGCCAAATAGTCGTTCACCGTCACCACATGCACGCCCTTGGCCGGCAGCGCATTCAAGTAAACCGGCAAGGTGGCGACCAAAGTCTTGCCCTCGCCGGTCTTCATTTCGGCGATCTTGCCTTCATGCAGCACCATGCCGCCGATCATCTGGACGTCGAAATGCCGCATCCCCAGCACCCGGCGCGATGCCTCCCGCACCACCGCAAACGCTTCCGGCAGCAGATCGTGCAATTCAGCACCCTGCGCCAGACGCGCGCGAAACGCCGCCGTTTTGCCGCGCAACGCCTCGTCCGACAGCGCCTCCATCGCAGGCTCCAACGCGTTGATCTCAGGCACCCGCCGCTGATACGCCTTCAAAGCGCGGTCGTTGGCGTTGCCGAACAGGGCGCGAGCAATTGAGGCTAACATGAAAACCCTTCCAGGGGGGCGAACCAGGGGCGCAGCCCCGAGTGCTGCAAAACCGCTGTCAGATAAGACTGCGAAGGGCCGGGGTCAACGACCGCGCGGCACGACAACCCTGCCGTGCGCCCCCTTGTTCTGCGCCGCCCGGCACCCCGGATCGCGGGTTGTCGCGGGCGCGGGTTTCTTGTAGGGCGCAAGTCTGCCCGCGAAACCGGCAAGCCTCAGCCAAGGAAATCCCCGCCCCATGTCGTCCTCGCTTGCGCCATCCTCGCGCCTGCCCGCCGCACTCGCCCTGCTGCTCGGCCTGGCCAGCCCGGCAATCGCGCAAACCGCGCCGCCGACACCGCCCGCCGTCACCATCCCGGTTGATCCCGTCGTCGCCCGCGTCGAAGGCCAGGAAATCCGTGCCTCCGACCTCGCCGATGCCGCCCAGTCGCTGCCCGACAGCATGCGCAAAATGCCGCCCAACGTCGTTTTCCCGATGCTGATCGACCAACTCGTCGATCGCAAGGCCATCGTCGTGCTCGCCCGCAAACGCGGCCTCGACAAAGATGCCAGCGTCCAACGCAGCCTCGCCCGCGCCGAAGACCAAACCCTGCAAACCGCGCTGCTGCAACGCGAAATCGGACCGCTGATCACCGATGCCGCCCTGCATGCCCGCTACGACCGCGATTTCGCCGGCAAACCGGGCGAAACCGAAGTCCATGCCCGCCATATCCTGCTCGAAAACGAAGCCGACGCCAAAGCCGTGATCGCCGAACTGAAAGCCGGCGGAGACTTCGCCACCATCGCTAAAAAAAGCAGCAAAGACCCCGGCGCCGCCGACGGCGGTGACCTCGGCTTCTTCAAAGAAGGCGATATGGTGCCCGAATTCGCCACCGTCGCCTTCGCCCTCAAACCCGGCGAAATCTCCCCAACCCCAGTCAAATCCCAGTTCGGCTGGCATGTCATCAAAGTCGAAGAACGCCGCCAAGCCCCACCCATCCAATTCGAACAAGCCCGCGACCAAATCCGCCAATCCATCATCCAGGAAGGCATCAAATCGGTCGTCAAAACCGCGCGCACCGGCCTCGCCATCGAAACCTTCAACCCCGACGGCAGCCCCAAACGCGCCACCGACGGCGCCGAACCGCCGCCGCCGCCCAAGAAGTAATGCGGCGTTTGTGGGGGAGAGGGAAGGAAGCAAGGCCAGGGCGCTCCCTCCGTAGCCATTCCACCTGCCCCAAGCGGGGCAGATGGAACCTTTGGCTACTCCGCCCTGGACCCGCAAGGGGACAGAGGTCCCCTTGACCCCATAACTTTTAGGCAAGGGTTTCGGGTCATCGAAGAAGGGGGCCTACGCGGAGGTCGCAACAACGGAGTTGGCCCCCTTCTTCGATGACCCGACGCTTCGCTTAAGTCATAGGGTCAAGGGAGCTTCTGCTCCCTTGCGGGGTCGAGGGGCAGGGCCCCCGCCTTGCTTGCTTCTCGTTCCCCCCACAAACTCCGCACAACATCGTGCGAGGAGACGTTTCATGGCCATCAGTGTTTCGCCGCTTGCGGTTGCGTTGCCGGTTTTGCCGCCGTTGGGTGGGGTTCGGTTGGGGGCTTCGGCGGCTGGGATCAGGTATAGGGGTCGCGATGATCTTGTGATGATGGCGTTGGCGGCGGGGACTGTGGTGGCGGGGGTTTTTACGTCGTCGAAATGTCCCGGCGCGCCGATTGACTGGTGTCGGGATGCGTTGGCGGGGGGCAAGGCGCGGGCGGTGGTGATCAATGCCGGCAATGCCAATGTGTTTACCGGCAAGGCGGGGGTTGAGGCGACCAATGCGACTGCGGCGGCGGCGGCGCAGTTGGTGGGGTGCAAGCCGAAGCAGGTGTTTTTGGCCTCGACCGGGGTGATTGGCGAGATTTTGCCGCATGACCGGCTGACTTCGGCGTTGCCGGCGTTGCATGCGGCGCTGCGGCCGGACGGGTGGGAGGCGGCGGCGCGTGGGATCATGACCACCGACACGTTCCCGAAGGGCGCGACGCGGACGGCGCGGATTGGCGGGGTTGCGGTTCGCATCAACGGGATTGCCAAGGGCAGTGGGATGATTGCGCCGGATATGGCGACGATGCTGTGTTTTGTGTTTACCGACGCGAAGATCCCGGCGGATTTGTTGCAGGGCATGTTGAAGAAGGGGGTGGATCGCAGCTTCAACTGCACCACGGTTGATAGCGATACTTCGACATCCGATACGGTGTTGTTGTTCGCAACCGGCGCGGCCGGGCATCCGAAGGTGAAGGATGCCGCCGATCTGAAGGAATTTTCAGCGGCGCTGGCGGATTTGCTGCTGGATCTGGCCTTGCAGGTAACGCGGGACGGCGAGGGCGCGCAGAAGCTGATCCGGATCGAGGTGACGGGGGCTGCCTCGGCGAAGTCGGCCAAGCGGATTGGCATGGCGGTGGCCAATTCGCCGCTGGTCAAGACCGCGATTGCGGGCGAGGATGCCAATTGGGGCCGCATCGTGATGGCGGTCGGCAAGGCGGGGGAGCCGGCGGACCGGGATAAATTGTCGATCGGGGTTGGCGGCACTTGGATGGCGCGCGATGGCGGGGTGGTGCCGGGGTATGACGAAACGCCTGTTGTGGCGCACATGAAGGGGCTGGAGGTGGCGATTGCCATCGATATCGGGCTGGGCAAGGGCCGCGCGACGGTTTGGACCTGCGATCTGACGCACGGCTATATCGACATCAACGGCAGCTACCGGAGCTAGCCGGGTGCGCCGCCGGACCCTGCTTGGGGCTGCGGCGGCGCTGTTCGGGCCGGAGCCGCGGGATCGGGCCCGCCCGCCGCGCATTCGCCAGGTGGCGCTGCCGGGGTTTGATGGCGCCAACGCGATCTGGGGCGCCACCGGCAGCGACCAGCGCGGTGGCATCTGGGCTGGGATTTCGGCAGTTGGTGGCGGCGGATCGGCGCATTTGGCGGAATTGGACCCGACCATTTTTCGCGCCCGCGATCGCGGCGACGTGGTGGGCGAACTGGCCCGTTTGGGACTGCTGCGGCCGGGGGAAACCCAGAACAAGCTGCATACCAAGCTGGTGCAGGCGGCCGATGGCTGGCTCTATTTCGCCTCCACCGACGAAGCCGCCGATAACGATCTGGCACCACCGCGCTGGGGCTCGCATCTGTGGCGACTGCGGCCGGGGGAGGGGCGGTGGGACCATGTTCTGGCGGTGCCGGAGGGTTTGATCGCGCTGGGTGGGGCAGCCGGTGGGATTTTCGCGTTCGGCCTGTGGGACCACGTGCTGTATCGCTACGACACGGCGACGGGGCAGACTATGCGAACCGTGGTTGGGGCGCCGCTCGGCCATATGTCACGCAATCTTCTCGTCGATCGCGCCGGGCATGCCTACGTTCCACGTGTAACGCTCGGCGCGACCGGGCTGGACGCGGTGCTGGTGGAGTACGGCCCGGCCCTGGAAATTATCGCCGAAACGCCGCTGGAATATTACGCCGTCGGGGCTGATCCAGCGGTGGCGCAAGGCATTACCGCGTTCGTGGAACTGGCGGACGGCGCGATCCTGTTCGCCACCGCGATCGGGTATCTCTACCGCGTCACCCCGCGCGCCGGCGGGGCTTCGGTGCTGCCGCTGGGCTGGCTGCACCCGTCCGGCACCGCCTTCACCCCGGCTTTGTTCACCTGGGACGGCGTGCGGCATGTCTGCGGGCTGGCACGGTTCGCGCCGAATGTATGGGATTGGGTGGTTTATGACCTGCGCGAACGCCAGGGCGTGGCGCGGCCGTTTCCGCACGGCGAGACCGAAAAGCCGCTGCTGCTTTATGGCTGCAACACGCGCGACGAGCAGGGCCGCTTCTATATCGCCGGCCGCCGTCGCCGTGGCACAACGCGGGAGCCTGTGTTGTGGCAGCTCGACACGCTGTAAGTGTCCGTTCGAGAAGTCTGCCGGGTCGGCCCGGCGGTGTTTTTTGCGCCTGGGAGCGTCGGGTCCTTGCCGTGATGTCCCAGCATCATGGTGGCGGTCCCTCCTTCCCAGGTGCAAAAATCCCTCGCCGGCCCTCCGCCGGCAGCCTTCCCGGACGGACACTAATGCCGGTGCGCCCCTTGCGGCGCGGCGCCGCATCGGGCACTCCTCAGTGTCCGTCCGGGAAGTCTGCCGGGTCGGTCCGGCGGTGCTTTTCGCGCCTGGGCGCGTCGGACCCTTGCCATGATGTCCCAGCATCATGGCGGCGGTCCCTTCTTCCCAGGTGCAAAAATCCCGCGCCGGCCCTCCGCCGGCAGACTTCCCGAACGGACACTCAGTGACCCCGCCATGACCGAACCGTTCCCCGCAACATTGTTCGTGCCGCTGCATACCGAACGTCTTCGGCTGCGCCCCTACGTCGCTGCCGATGCGCCACTGTTGCAGCGCCATCTGAACGAGTGGGAAATCTGCCGCAATCTCACCGAGGTCGAATATCCCTATTCGCTCGAAATGGCTGAATCCTGGATCGCCAGCAGCCACGCCCAAATGCGCGACCAGCGTGCCTACCACCTCGCCATCACCGGGCAGGAAGGGGAGGCCGAAATGCTCGTTGGCGCGATCAGCCTGCGGTTGGACGTGGCGGCCCGGGCGGCGCAGCTCGGCTACTGGGTCGGGCTGCGCTATTGGGGCCATGGCGTGGCCAGCGAGGCCGCCGGCCGGCTGGCGCGCTGGGCCTTGGCCAACCTCGACGTGGACGTGGTGCAGGCCAGCGTGGTGACCGACAATCCTGGCTCGATCGCGGTTTTGCGTCGGGCTGGGTTTCAACATGTCGGCGATGCGATAGAATATTTCGCCGCCCGCAAGAGCGAACATCGGGTGCTGCGCTTTGCCGCCACCCGGGCCGATCTGTTCGGCAAGCCGGAACCGGAAGCCACCAACGACGGCAGCAAACCGCTGCTGCTGGTGGCGGCCTGCGCGCTGGTCGATCTGGACGGCCGGGTGCTGCTGGCGCGTCGGCCGGAAGGCAAGAAACTGGCCGGGCTGTGGGAATTTCCCGGCGGCAAGCTCAATCCCGGCGAAACCCCGGAAGCGGCGCTGATCCGCGAGTTGAAGGAAGAACTCGGCATCGATGTCGCCAGCAACTGCCTGGCGGCGTTTGCCTTCGCCTCGCACGGCTACGACAGTTTCCACCTGCTGATGCCGCTGTTCCTGTGCCGGCGCTGGCGCGGCATTCCGCAGGCGCGCGAAGGCCAGACTTTGGCCTGGGTGCACAAGAACCGGCTAAGCGAATACGCCATGCCCGAGGCCGATCGGCCATTGGTGCCGCTATTGCGGGACTTTTTGTAAGCCACCCAGCCCCATGTCCCGCGTGGTTCAGGCGGCTTTCGCGGGCGCGCGCGGCTTTGGCGCGGCGAGCCATTCGCGCCCTTTAAGCATGCCGTTCCAGTAAACCATTGGCAATATCTCGGATTTCAACCACCAGCTCAGGCGCTGCGGCTTCTCGCCGTCGATGAGCCATTTGGGAAAGGTCGGCAGCAGCTTGCCGCCATAGCCGAATTCGGCGAGCAGGATCTTGCCGCGTTCGACGGTCAGCGGGCAGGACCCATAGCCGTCATACCCCGCCTGCGGCACCCCGCCGGCCAAGGTATTGAGCAGGTTCACCGCCACGACCGGCGCCTGCTGGCGGACCGCGGCGGCGGTTTTGGCGTTGGAGGTGGAAGCGGCGTCGCCCAGTCCGAAAACATTGGGGTAGCGCACGTGGCGCAATGTCGTCTCATCGACCTCGACATAGCCCGCCGCGTTGCTCAGCGGACTGTCCTTCAGGAAGCTCGGCGCTTTTTGCGGCGGACAGACATGCAGCATGGCGAAGTCACGGGTGACCTCGCCGCCTTTGCCCGCGAAGGTTGCGCGGCGGGCTGGTCCATCGACCGCCACGAGCCTGGATTCGAGCTGCAAGTCGATCCCGTACTGCGCGATGTAGCGCATCAACGGCGGGACATACTCCTTCACCCCGAACAGCACCGCGCCGGCGTTATGGAACGCCGGTTGGATGGCGCCGAGACGGCCCTGTCGGCGCCAGTGGTCGCAGGAAAGATACATCGCCTTCTGCGGCGCACCGGCGCATTTGATCGGCATCGGCGGCTGGGTGAACAGTGCCGCGCCTTCCTTCACCTGTTGGACCAGTTCCCACGTATAAGGCGCGGTTTTGAAACTATAGTTGGAGGTAACGCCGTTGCGGCCTAGGGTTTCGGGCAGCCCCGCGATCGCGTCCCAGTCGAGTGTGATGCCCGGTGCGACGACCAGCGCGCGGTAGCCAATGACCCGGCCATCCGCAAGCTCGACCTCGTTATTCTCCGGCCTGAAGCGTGTCACCGCGGCCCGGATCCAGCCCACACCCTGCGGGATAACCGAGGCTTCGGTCCGGCAGGTACTGTTCTGGCCGAAGATGCCGCCGCCGACCATGGTCCAGCCCGGCTGGTAATAATGCGCGCCGCTGGGTTCGATCACCGCGATGTCGAGCGTCGGGTTGCGGCGACGCAGCGAGGCCGCAGTTGCGATGCCGGCCGAGCCACCGCCGACGATAACGACATCGTGCCGCGCGGACGCAATATTGCCCCCAACTGCTGGCAGGTTTGCCGGCGTCGCCGCACGCTCTGCCAGGCGCGGCGCCAGCGCGGCGAGGTCGTAGCCGGCCTGCGCGGTTGCCGCGAGGATTGCCTCGGTGGGCAGCTTGCCGGCTTGCGACAATGCCCACAGCGAGGCCGAACGCGTGCCGGTGCGGCAGAAGGCGAGCACCGGCCCGTGTGCCGCCTCCAGCGCCGCAGCAAAGGCGCTGATGTCGCTTTCGCCGATTTTACCGGGCACAACCGGGATATGGATGAAATCGAGCCCGGCCGCCAGGGCTGCGTGCCGCATCGCCGCCGCGCTCAGCTGGCCCGGCTCCTCGCCATCGGGGCGGTTGCTGATCAATGTCCGAAAGCCGGCTTGCACGGCGCCTGGCACATCG
Source organism: Rhodospirillales bacterium (assembly GCA_043746675.1). Classification (GTDB taxonomy): domain Bacteria; phylum Pseudomonadota; class Alphaproteobacteria; order Acetobacterales; family Acetobacteraceae; genus CAITOL01. The sequence goes on from JAYTQP010000083.1 coordinate 8,948, forward strand.
TCCAAGGCGACCTGCGACGCGACGGACAGGGCAGCGGTTATTTTTTTTGGGGGCATTTTCAGGCTCCTTGTTTCGACCGGGGATCGCGGCGGATGGTGGCCGGCCAACGCAGTGCAAGCCATCGATACAGCACGAACCCTGTGATCAGGGCAACGATAAACGGCGCCACACTGGCCGGGGCCAGCGCGAGATCGGCGACCGCCGGCCCCGGGCAGAGGCCCGCGATGCCCCAACCGATGCCGAAGATCAGGCCGCCAGCCACGAGTTGCAGCGTGATCGGCGCGGTTGCCGGCAGGTGGAACCGATCGGCGCCCAATGGCGCCGGGCGGCGCGCCCGCAGGCGCCAGGCCAGCGCCATCGGCCCAATTGCCCCGGCCATGACGAAGGCAAGGGTTGGATCCCACTGACCATCAAGATCGAGGAAGGCCCGCACCCGCGCCGGGTCGGCCATACCGGATACCGCCAGCCCGGCGCCGAACAGCGTGCCGACCAACAGCCCGATGGCCGCGCCGCGGATCACCATGGCCACCCCATGGCGCGCCAAAGCGCCACGGTGGCAAATCCCGCCGCCATGAACGTAGCGGTCGCCACCAGCGAACGCGGCGACAGGCGCGACAGGCCGCAGACGCCATGGCCGCTGGTGCAGCCGCCGCCAAGGCGGGTGCCGATCCCGACCAGCAGCCCGCCGGCGATGAGTGTGACGGTCGACGCTGGGAACCGGGTCAAAACCGGCCCGATGGTCGCAGCCACGATCCCGGCGCCGAGCGGCAGGCCGAGCACGAAGGCCGCTGCGACCGTCCAGGGCGCGTCGCCGCCCAACCCCATCGCCCGCGCGGCCAGGCCGCTTACGCCAGCAATCCGCCCGACGCCGAGCAGCATGATCGCGGTGGCCGCGCCGATCATCAGCCCGCCGAGCAATCCCGCAATGGGCATGGCTGAGGCCACCATCACAGCACGTTCAGCGGCAGTTTGAGATAGCGTGTGCCGTCGCGTCGGCCGAAACCGATCGCGTGCGCCCGCCGGCGGCGTCGAAGTCGAGCACCGGATCGATGATCGCCGCCCGACGGGTTGCCGGATCGTGCACGACATGGCTCGCGGTGAAGGTGGCGCGATCGAAGAAGCTGCGCACGACCGCGCGGGCCTTCGCGTCCAACGTCCTGGCAATCAAAGCCTTGGTAACGACCGTCGCCGCCGCGCCGAGCGCGACGTCGGCGCTATGCGTGTTGTTCATTGCCATAACGCGCTCCATCACATTATCGATTACAATATTTAAATGATTATGTATACGAAATGCGTCAAGAGCAATGGTGTGCGAGACTGTGGTAATGGCATCCGCAACGCCGATCCGCGAACACACCCCATTGCCCGCCTGCACCCCGCTGTGACTGGAGCAGCAAGCGCCGGAATTCGCGGCGCGAAGTACGCAAGGCATCGTGCGCCTGTCGGACTACCGCGGCCGCTGGCTGGTGTTGTTCTCCCATCCCGCCGATTTTACCCCGGTCTGCACCAGCGAATTCGTCGCCATCGCCAAGGCGGCGGCAGAATTCGAGAAGCTCGGCTGCGCGCTGCTGGCGGTGTCGGTCGATAGCCTGTTCTCGCATCTCGCCTGGATCCGGGCGATCCGGGACAGCTTCGGGGTGGCGATCGAATTTCCGATCATCGAAGATCCGACGCTGGAAATCGGGCGCGCCTACGGCATGGGCGGGCCGGACGATCCCGATGCATCTGCGGTGCGGGCCACCTATTTTCTCGATCCGGAAGGCGTGATGCGCGCCTCGACCTGCTACCCGGCGAGTGTCGGGCGCTGGGTCGAGGAGATGCTGCGGATGGTGGCGGCGCTCAAGCGGGTGCACCAGGGCGACGCGCTGGCGCCGGAAGGATGGCGCCCTGGGGCAGAGTTGCTGCGCGTGCCGCGCCAGTCGGTGGCCGCGGTGCTCGCTGCTGCGGACTCCACGGCCTGGTTTTATGAACCGATGCCCGACGCGCTCGCCCGATGACCAGCACCGGGTTCGAGGAGACGGCGGTGCTGCTGCGCGTTCTGGGGCGCGCGGTCCGCCTCGCGCTGC
>JAYTQP010000084.1:0-2437 GCA_043746675.1 Rhodospirillales bacterium
CGCTCGCAGCGCGGCATATGGCGGAACAGCTCCGCCGCCACCGGGCCGCAGGCAACGGTGAAGCGAGCGGCCGGAAATTGCCGCAGCAGATGGTCGAGCAGACCGGTGGACAGGATCGCATCGCCGATCCGGCTCGACGTGACAAACAGGATTCGCATGCGCGCTCGTTACCATGTCCGTCGCGTCCTGTCCTTGTTGCGCTCGCGCCGGGCGTGTAGAGGCTGGCGCATGTGTGGCATCGCCGGCGTGATGATGCGCGATGGCGGCGCGCCGGATGGCGCGCGGCTGGCGCAACTATTGGCGGCGATCGCCCATCGCGGCCCGGACGGGCATGGGCAATGGCTGGCGGGCAGCGTCGCCCTCCTGCAAACCCGGCTCGCGATCGTCGATCTGGTCACCGGCGACCAGCCGTTCTTCGCCCCCGGCGGCGCGGTGCTGGTGGCCAACGGCGAGATTTACAACAACCCCGAACTGCGCGCGGCGATGCCTGCGACACCATTCCGCACCTCCTCGGACTGCGAGCCGCCGCTGTTTCTGTACGCCGCCGAGGGGCTCGATTTCGCCGACCGGCTGCGCGGGATGTATGTGATCGCGATCCACGATCCGGCGCGCGGCCGGCTGGTGCTGGCGCGCGATCCGTTCGGCATCAAGCCGCTTTATTATACCCAAACCGCGGACGCCTTCGCCTTTGCCTCCGAACCGCAGGCGCTGATCGCGGCAGGCTTTGCGCCCGCCGGGGTGGTGCCACGGCGCCAGGCAGAGCTGCTCCAGCTCAAATTTACCACCGGCGCCGAAACGATCTTCCCGGGCATTTACCGGCTGCTGCCGGGCGAAACGCTGGCCATCGAGAACGCCGCCATCGTCGCCCGTCGTCAGCGTCCCGCTTTGCCCGCCGGCGCACCCCGCGCGCCTGCCACCGTCGCGCAGTTGGAAGCCGCATTGCTCGATAGCGTGTCGGTGCATTTGCGATCCGACGTGCCGTACGGCCTGTTCCTGTCCGGCGGCATCGACAGCGCCAGCGTGCTGGCGCTGATGCGGCGCGCCACCGGCCAGCGCATCGCCGCGATCACCTGCGGCTGGGGCGGCGGCGGGGTGGATGAAACCGCCGAGGCGGCGCGGCTGGCCGCACTGATGGGCGCGGATTGCCACCGGATCGCGATGGGGGCGGCAGATTTCTGGGCGCTCGCCCCGCGCATCGCCGCCGCCATCGACGACCCGACCGCCGACGCCGCCATCCTGCCGACCTGGCTGCTCGGCCGCGCCGCGCGCGCCCAGGGGCTGAAGGTGGCGCTTTGCGGCGAAGGTGCGGATGAACTGTTCGGCGGCTATAGCCGCTACCGCAAGGCGCGCCCGCCGCTGTCCTGGTTCGCCCGCAAGCCGCGCAGCACCGGCACGCTGGGCGCGCAGCCCGGCCTCGCCGGCTGGCGCAAAGGCATCGCCGGCTGGGAAGCCGCGCCCGCCGACGGCCGCAGCGCGGTGCAGCGCGCCCAGGCGATCGACATCGCCGAATGGCTGCCGAACGATCTGCTGACCAAACTGGACCGCTGCCTGATGGCGCATGGGGTGGAGGGACGCACGCCGTTCCTCGATCCGGTGGTCGCCGGGTTCGCCTTTCGCTTGCCCGACGCGCAGAAGGTCGGCCTTCGTTTCGGCAAGCGCCTGCTGCGCGACTGGCTGGCCGGGGCGTTTCCGCAGGCCGGCGCCTATGCCCGCAAAAAGGGCTTCAAGCCGCCGGTCGGTGCCTGGATGCAGGCGCGCGGGGCGGAACTCGGCCGGCTGGTGGCGGCGCAACCGGCGATTGCCGGATGTGTGGCGGCAGATTTCGTGCGCGCCGCCTTCGCCAATGCCGCCGCCAACCCGCAGCGCGCCTGGAGCCTGTTATTCTACGCGCTTTGGCACAGCCACCACGTGCTCGGCCTGCCCAGTGATGGCGATATCGGTGAAACCTTGGTTGCCGCCAGCACGTTCTGAGCGCCGGTCTCGCAGCCGCTGCTTACTGGTCGAACAGGATCCGCGCCGGCTCGGATCGGTCGCGCGCCGCATCGAAGATAATCCAGGCATGGTGGTGCTGGCCGGTGTTGGTGGTCGCACCCTGGTCGAACCAGCGAATGCGACGGGTGAGCACCAGAACGCGATCGAGGCTGCCGTCACCGAGCAGGGCGGCCGCACGCTTGCCGGCAGTCCATTGCAGCCGCACCAGCAGCGCGAGCTGGCCGTTCGCCGCCTGCGTCAGCGCCAGCGCGTGGCGCACGAACCGCAGCATCCCGATGGAGGCGTTGCTCGCCCGGCGGGACGCGCCGCCGTCGCCGTAAGGCGGGTTGGTCACCATCGCGCCGCAGCCGGCCGGAAATCGCGTGCAGGCGTAAAAATCGACGCCGGGAGTGCCGAAGCCACGGTCTTCGGCATCGCTCGCCTCGATCTGGTATTGCCGGGCTTG
>JAYTQP010000085.1:0-3739 GCA_043746675.1 Rhodospirillales bacterium
TCGGTGCCGGGCAGCCCGACCACCATCACCGCGGCAATGGTGGCGGCTTCCATCGCCACCCAGGTGAGCCCAAGATTGTTGGATAGCAGCGCCAGCAGCATGAAGCCGAGGAACGCCTGAAACAGCGCGTGATATTGCCGCACGCCGCGCGGCCGCAGCCGACCGGCGGTAGCTTCGATATCGATATAGCCCCGGCTGAACCAGGCGCTGGTCATGCCGACGAAGGCGGTCAGCAGCACCATGTGGGTGGCCAGCCGATCGACCAGCAGCAGCATGCCGGTACCCTGATGCCAGGGCAGCCGGCAGGCCAACAAAAAGGTTATGCTCGCGGCACCGATATTGATCCAGGCGCCGAGTTTGCGATCGGCCACGCAGGCCAAAACGATCGCCGCCAGCAACGGCAGCAACGCGACCAGGCCGCTGGGGGTGACCAGTTCGCCGATCATCGATGCCCACCGCCGATGCGATCGAGGTGGCCGATATCAAGACTGTCGAAGCGATCGCGGATACGAAAGAAGAACACGCCGAACACCGCGAACGCCAGCAGCACCAGCACGGCGACCGATAATTCGACCACCAACGGCATCCCGGCGACGCTGACAGCAGCGAGAATAAGCCCGTTTTCCAGCGACATGAAGCCGATCACCTGGGTTAATGCGGTGCGCCGGGTGATCATCATCAGCAGCCCCATCAGCACCACCGAAAGCGCCAGCGCCAGATCCTCCCGCGTGAGGGTTTGCGCCTGCGGGGTTACCGGCAGCACCACCAGAATCGACAGCGTCACCAGCCCGACGCCCAGCGCCATCGAGGGGAAGATGCCGAGTGCGGACTCCAATGATCGGTCCACCTTCAGTCGCCGCACGATCGCATGCATCGCCAAAGGAATCGCGATCCCTTTGGCGGCCAGCGCCAGCACTGCGGTTAAATAGAGATGCGGCGCCGCCTGCACCCAGGCCTGCCAGGCCGCCGCCGCTGCCAGTGCCACCGCCTGCAAGGCGTAGCTGTTGATCACCGCCGTCAGCCGGCGCTGGTAAAGCAGCACGAACGATAGCACCAGCACCGCGCCGCCGAGCAAATGGGCCAGATCGTAGGACAAATGTCCGAACGCCAGATGATGCCCGGTCATCACGCGAAACCCTGGCTGACGAACAGGAACACCACCGCCAGCAGGGCGAACAGGATGGCGATCCCGAGGAACTCCGGCACGCGGAACACCCGCATCTTGGCGATGGAGGTTTCGAACCCCGCCAGCGCCAGCGCCAGCAGCAGAATTTTACCGCCCCAGGCTAGCAGGCCGAGCGCCCAGCCGGCCACCGGCGCGCCAGGAGGCGCGAGGCCGAACGGCAGAAAAATCGCTGCGATCAGGTTGAACCAGACCAGCAGTTTCAAGGCGGCGGCGGCCTCGATCAGCGCCAGATGACGGGCGGAATATTCCAGCACCATCGCTTCATGCACCATTGTCAGTTCCAGATGGGTGCCGGGGTTATCGACCGGGATGCGGCCGTTCTCGGCGATCGCCAGCGCCAGCATGGTGATCAGAGCAAGACCGAGCGAAACCCGCAGACCGATGTTGGGGCCTTGCAGCACGCCGGCGATGACGTCGAGGTTGGTGGAGCCGGCGAGCAGCGACAGGGTGAAAATCACCAGCAGGAAGGCTGGCTCGGCAAAGGTGGCGAACAGCATTTCCCGGCTAGCGCCGATGCCGCCGAAAGCTGTGCCGACATCCATCGCCGCGAGGCCGAGAATAACCCGTGCCGCGGTCAGCAGGCCGGCGATCACCAGCAGGTCGGCCAGCCCGGACGTGGTCATGCCGCGGGCGAAAGATGGCAGCAGGGCGGCGGCGGCCAGGGTGGCGACGAAGGCGGCAGCCGGCGCACCGACGAACAGCCAGGAGGCATTTTCCGCCAGCACCGGCTGTTTGCGCGCCAGCCTGACAAGGTCGCGCCAGGGTTGCAGGATCGGCGGTCCACGCCGGCCGAGCAGCCGCGCCTTGAGGGTGCGGATGAAACCGACCAGGCATGGCGCGGCGGCCAGCATGAGGACGACGTGGAGCCCTTGCGCCAGCAGCGCCATCATAGCTGTTCCAGTACGGCGACTGCGGCGAGCAGCAGCAGCAATGCGCAGAACATCACCGCCAGCGTGCTGCGGATGGTCAGGAACTGCATGAAATCGGCGATGTGTGACAGACGGCCGCGCCAGAGCCCGATCCGGGCGAACAAATAGCGCGCCGAAGGATCGCGCAGGGTGACCGCAAAGCGGGCCGCCCGGGTGGCACCCGGCGGCGGCATATCAAGCTTTTCCCGTGCCCCCATCAGGCTGGCGGCCAAAGTGCGACGCAGTGGCTGGGCGAAGCTGGCGCCGCCGTACTGCGTAAGCGGATCGCCGAACGGCAGCCAATGCGGCGGGTCGCCGAAGCCGCCGTCCCAGGCAGGGCCGCGCCGTTCCCCGGCAACCGTCCAGCGGCGCACGGCAAGCGTGACCAGCACGGCAGCCAGGGTGAGCAGCAGCGCCAGCGCCGGCGCGGCGTAGCCGGGCTGATCGACCTGCGGATGGATGGCGAACCAGCCGGCATGCCCGTCCATCCCGTCGCCGATCGCGATCTTCACAGCTGGCGCCAGCAGCCGCAGGGTCGCGCCGGGAAACAACCCTACCAGCAGGCTTGCCGTCGCCAGTCCGGCGAGGGCGGCGATGACCGGAAACTCGGGTTCCGACGCGGCCGCGGCGCGGGGCGAGCGCGGGCGGCCCAGATAAGCCACCCCGATCAGCCGTACAGCCGCCGATGCCGCCAGGGCGGCGGCCAGCGCCATCAGCGCGGCGGCGAGACTGGCCAGCACCTGCCAGCCCAGGCCGCCGAGGCGCGGCGCGGCCAGCACAGCCTGGAACAACATCCATTCGCCGGCGAATCCGCCGCTCGGTGGCAGGGCGGCGAGGCCGGCCGACCCTACCAGAACCAGGACGGTGGTGCGCGGCATCCGGTGGATCAGCCCGCCTAGCCGATCCAGCCGCCGGGTTCCGGCGGCGTGCTGGGTGGCGCCGGCGGCCAGAAACAGCAGCGACTTGAACAGCCCGTGCGCCAGCGCATGCAGCAGCGCACCGCCGAACGCCAGCGCGGCGAGGCCGGATAAATCGGCAGCGCGGGCCGCCAGGGCGACGCCGAGGCCGATGGTGATCAAGCCGATATGTTCCACCGTGGAGCTTGCCAGAACGGTCTTGATGTCAGCTTCCAGGTTGGCGCGCAGTCCGCCGAGCACCGCGCCGAAGGCACCGAACAGCACCAACGGCACCGCCCAGCCCATCGGTTGCGCCGGCCCACATAAATCGAACAGCACGCGGATCAGAACATACAGCGCAACCTTGGTCATCGCGCCCGACATCAGCGCGGAGACGTGGCCGGGCGCGGCGGCATGCGCGGGCGGCAACCATAAATGCAGCGGCGCCAGCCCAGCCTTCGATCCGGCGCCGACCAGCACCAGCGCGAACACCACCGGGGCGCGCCAACCGTCCGGCGGATGCGCCCGGATGGCGGCAAAGCCAAAAGCGCCATCCGCGGCCGCGTGATCGGGCGCCAGCAGCGCCATCGCCGGCACCAGACAGGCCGCCCCGAGGCCGGCCATACCGATATAGAGCAGGGCGGCGGAACGAACGGTGGCGTTGCGATGATCGGTCAACACCAGCGCGAGCGAGGCCAGCGACATCGCCTCAAACCCCAAAACCAGGGTGAAGCCATCGTCGGCCAGCA